>CANEVP010000007.1 GCA_947442475.1 Rickettsiales bacterium | reverse complement strand
ATCAGACTAATTCACCAAAAACAAATCAGCCAAGAGCGCTAGAGAACACTAGCTCTAACCACTATTAATAACAAGAAAATAATTCAGAAAAGTTAGAAGATTTTAGTGGGATTTTGGGGCTGGGTTTGCGATAGTCTCATTAGGGAGTTAACACAAATTATGGTTCAATAAGGCTTGGTGCCAAAAGAGTTAAAGCTGGTTTTAGAAAAATTGATTTAGCAATAGCCTTCCAAGTTTGTTTTAAACTGAACTCAAAAAATACCTAGTCCCCTTCAATTCACCCTTCTTAACCAGCGCTCCTTTATCCAACAAATCCTGCAAATCCCTAGTTGCTGTGGCTCGTGACGTTTTGGTGATTTTGATGTAATTCTCCGCGCTTAATCCGCCTTCAAATCCGCTTAATCCTTCGGCGAAAATTCTGCTTAAAACCTTTTCTTGTCTGTCATTGATCTGGTTTTTTAGCGCTTCGAAAAGTTGCGCTTTAGCGAGTAAAAATTCGATTAATTTTTGCGTGTGGTTTTGCGATTCGAGAAAAGTTTTTCCGAAATAAATTAGCCAGTCGGTGATCTCGAGCTTTTGGTTATTGTCCTCCAGAGCTTTGTAATATTTTTTGCGGCTGTGCTGAATAGTTGCGGAAAGCGATGTCAGTAGCGGCTGTTTAATTGATTGAGACAAAGACTTAATCGCCAAGGCGCGCGCGATGCGACCGTTGCCGTCTTCGAAGGGGTGTATGGAAACGAAATAGAGGTGGGCGATTGCGGCGCGTGCCAAGGGAGGCGTTGAATCTTTAGAATTGTTGAACCAAGCGATGAACTCATCCATTTCTTTTTTTACCTGCTTTGAAGGAGGGGCTTCGAAATGAATTTTTGGTTCATCAAGTCGACCAGAAACAATTTGCATTGCTTCAGAATCATTGCGGTATTTTCCAATTGCTTGCAAATCTCGACGGCCATTTGTGAGCATTTTATGCCAGCGAAAAAGCGCGCCGTGACTGAGTTTGTCGTCGAAATTTCGGTAGAGGTCAATCATCAGGTCGGCAATGCCTTTTTCTGCGGTGGGGATTTTGCGGGCGTCTGAGGCGATTCCAAAATTGCGTTTGATTGAAGATTGTAAACTGTCGCGATTGAGAATTTCTCCTTCGATTTCAGAAGTTTTTAAGGCTTCGGTTGAAATTAGTTCAACAGTCAGGCTTTCTTGATTCTTTTTATCTAAGTGTTTGTAAACGCCAAAAACTAGCCCCGAGCTATATGAAAAGCTGTTTTCTAGCTTTTCAATTTCTTCCTTTTTATAGCGGAATTTTGGCCAATCTTTATGTTCCCAGTTCCATTTCATGAGTTATAAGTTTAAAGTTTATAGCTCAAAAATCTATGTTTTATGAGTTATAAGTCTAGCTCTTATTGCTCATTTTCGGCAAATAAGAAGGCCAGCTTTTTTGGGACTGGCCTTCTTTTTTTGTCTAACAATTAATTCTTACTGAGCTGGAGCTGGAGCTTCTGTTGTAGCCTCTTTCGCTTTAGCTTTTTTCTTAGCTTTAGCTTCTTTCAAATGCTCTTTCGCAGCGGCTTTGCATGAAGCAACATCTTCTGCGCTTGCGGCAACGCTAACTTCTTGGCCTTTCAAAGTGGCGGCTTTTTTACCTTTGATGGTTGGGTAAAAGCAGTTTCTCCACAAGCCATTGCCTTCTTTGAATCCGCCAGCGACGAAGCCTAATTTTTTGCATTCGTTTAGAGCCTGTCCTATGCGCAAATTGATAGAGCGGTTAGAAAAGTTTTTTTATAAAATTTTGGGGATTTTTTAGGTTATTTAAAGTGTCTGACACTTTTAGGTAAAAGCTGGTAAACGAGCTAAATTCGCAACCAAATTAATCAATAAGAAAGGTTATTTGATATTAAAAAAAGAGTCGTGAACATCTGATTTACTGAACTAATTCCTCACAACCAAAAGTTTTTCAAAATGCCAAATTTTACGCTTCCTTACGCTTCACCAATTGCTGCTGATAAAAAAATTCTTTACAAAAACGCCCGCATTATCGATCCAGAATCTGGCTACGACAAGCTCGGCGAGCTTTTAACAATTGGTGACAAGATCGCTGATTTTGGTGAAAATCTTGACGCGTCAGGTGCTGAAATCATTGATTGCAAAGGCCAAGTTTTGGCTCCCGGATTAATCGATATTCAAGTTCACTTCCGCGATCCAGGCCAATCTCACAAAGAAGATTTAACCTCGGGAAGCGCCTCAGCTGTGGCTGGCGGAATTACCACAGTGGTTTGCCAACCAAATACTGCACCAACTCTCGACTCAGTTTTAACTTTTGATTACCTACGCCTTAAATCTCGCGAAGTCTCTTATTGCAACGTTCGCGCTTATGCTTGCATTACCAAAGGCATGAAAGGTGAAGAACTCGCTGACATGAATTCTTTGGTTGCTGCGGGTGCGGTGGGCTTTACCGACGACGGTTTGCCGGTGATGAATGCTAACGTAATGCGTCGCGCTTTTGAATATTCAAAAAATCTCAACGTAGTTGTGGCGCAGCATGCCGAAGATTTGAACCTGACTAATAAAGGCTGCATTAATGAAGGCAAAACCTCGCTTGAGCTTGGTGTGCGCGGTATTCCAAATATTTCTGAAAGCGTAATGGTTGAGCGTGATTTGGCGATTTTGGAAGCGGTTGGTGGTCGTTACCACTTGCTTCACGTTTCAACTCGTGAGGCTTTGGATGCAATTAAGCGCGCTAAAGCAAAAGGTCTTAACGCCACAGTAGAAGTTTCGCCACACCATTTCACTTTAAATGACACGCAAGTTTTAAAATCAGGAACCAACGCCAAAATGAACCCGCCTTTGCGTTCAGAAAAAGATCGTCTGGCTTTGATTGAAGGCTTGAGATCTGGTGTGATTGACGCAATTGCTACCGACCACGCGCCGCATGATTTGGCTTCAAAAGAAAAAACTTTGGAAGAAGCGAGTTTTGGAATCGTTGGTGTTGAAACCATGTTGCCACTTTCTCTAGCGCTTTACCACGACAAGGTTTTATCACTTCGCGACTTGCTTGCTAAAATGACTTGCAACGCTGCAAAAATTATTAACTTCGACGGCGGCGTAATCAAAAAGGGTGCGCGCGCTGATTTGGTTTTGATTGATTTGGAAAAAGAGTGGGAAATCGATTCACAAAAATTCCACAGCAAATCGAAAAACTCACCTTTCGACGGGTTTAAAGTTAAGGGCCTTGCGACTAGAACTGTTGTGGCTGGAAAAACGGTTTATGAAATCTAATCCAAAAATTCTAATCATTGCCGGCTCTGATCCTTCAGGTGGGGCCGGTATTCAGGCTGACATTAAAACTGCTACTGCCCACAAGGTTTACGCGTCTGCCGCAATTACTTGTTTGACTGCTCAAAACACGCAAAAAGTTTTTAATGTTTTCAATTCACCAATCGAATTTCTGCGTCAGCAAATTGAGGTTGTTTTGGAAGACATCGAATTTGACGCTGTAAAAATTGGCATGCTGGGAACCGCTGAAATTATTGACTGCGTTGCTGATGTTCTTTCGCAAAAAGCCAAAAAAGTGCCGTTAATTTTGGACACCGTAATGGTCGCAACGTCGGGTGATTTGCTGCTCAAAGAAAATGCGGTGGAAGTTTTGAAATCGCGACTTCTAAAAAGCGCTTACTTAGTCACGCCAAATATTGACGAGGCGCAGGTTTTAGCACAAATGCCAATTAAAAATTTTGCCGAAATGAAGCTTGCAGCTACTGCAATCAAAGCTTTGGGGGCAAAAAATGTTTTAATAAAGGGTGGTCATTTAAATTTTTCGGACGGAAAAATTCACAGCATTTTGCTCGATGAAAAAAATAAATTTCACCGCATTAGCAACAAAAAAATCGGTAGTAAAAATCTGCACGGAACAGGCTGTACTCTGGCTTCAGCTATTGCTTGTAATGTCGCAAAAAAAATGGAATTAGTGCCAGCAGTGAGAAAAGCTAACACTTACGTTGCAGCGTCAATTAAAAGAAGTTCAAAAGTGGGTAAGGGAAGTTTGGCGTTGGGGCATTTTGCTAAAAACTGAATTTTGTACCTAGGTACAAAATTGGCTTTTGAGTAGCAAAATCAAGGGTTGGTGATTTTATTGGGGATAAATTCTCACGAAAAAAAACACTGTCACCTCGAGCGTTAGTGAGAGATCTCTTGAAGCTAAAACTCAAGAGATCTCTCACTTACGTTCGAGATGGCAGTGTTTTTTTGGATTTAAAAAAAACCTAAAACCCGTGATCTTTGACTAAAATTTCAGCAATTTGCACCGCGTTTAGCGCCGCGCCTTTTTTCAAATTGTCTGCAACAACCCAAAGCGACAAGCCGTTGGCAACTGAATCATCTTTTCTCAAACGTGAAACGAAAACCGCGTCGTGAGTTGAGGTTTCAACTGGAGTTGCAAAAACCATTTCTTGCGGACGATCTAAAACTAAAACGCCTTCAGCTTCTTCCAAAGCGGCTCTAGCTTGTTTGACTGTAATTGGCTTTTCAAATTCAACGTTAACGGCTTCCGAGTGGCAGTTAAACACTGGCACGCGAACGCAAGTGGCTTCAACTTGAATTTTGTCAGAGCCAAAAATCTTTTTGGTCTCAACTTTCATTTTCCATTCTTCTTTAGTCACACCGTCTTCCATGAAGCTGTCAATTTGTGGAATCACGTTGAAGGCGATTCTTTTGCTGAATTTTTTTGGAGTTGGCATTTGGTTGGCGTAGATTTTTTTAGTTGAATCAAACAATTCATCCATTGCCTCTTTACCCGCGCCAGAAACGGCTTGGTAAGTTGCAACCACAATACGTTTAATGGTGGCTAAATCGTGCAAAGGTTTCAAAGCCACAACCATTTGAATAGTTGAGCAGTTAGGATTGGCGATAATTCCGGCTTTTTTGTAGTCAGAAATTGCTTCAGGGTTTACTTCAGGAACAACCAAAGGAACATTTGGATCCATTCTAAAATGAGAGGTATTGTCAATCACCACGCAACCTTGCGCAGCTGCGCGTGGAGCGTGTATTGCAGAAACTGCGCCACCTGGTGAAAAGAGGCCAATTTTGGTTCCTGTGAAGTCGAAATCGTCTAAAGCCTGCACGGTTAATTCTTTGTTTCCGTAAGAAACTTTTTGACCAACAGAGTTGCGAGAGGCCAAGGCAACAACTTCTGAAGCAGGAAATTTTCTTTCCGCCAAAATATTTAAAATTTCGCGGCCAACATTTCCAGTTGCGCCCACGACGGCGATTTTTCTGTTAGACATTTTTTAGTGAAATTAAGAATTGAGGGTGAGTGATTTTGTAAATCTAGATGTGTTTCTAATTATTAATTCTTAAGTTTTAATTCTTAATTTCAGCGATGCTTTCAATCCTCTCAACTTCAAAAAAATGACCAAAAAATTCTTCATAATCGCCGGCGAAGCCTCGGGTGACTTGTTGGGCAGCAAGCTAATTGCTGAGCTAAAAGCACAAAATAGCGGCGCAGAATTTTTTGGAGTTGGTGGAAAATTAATGCAAGAGCAGGGATTAGTTTCACTTTTTCCAATGGAAGAATTGTCAATCATGGGCTTCTTAGAAGTAGTGCCGCACATCCCGAAATTGTTGGCGCGGATTCGTCAAACGGCGGACGCAGTAATTGTGCAAAAACCCGATTTTGTTATTACAATTGATTCGCCAGATTTTTGTTTTCGCGTGATGAAGAAATTAAAAAACTTTCACCAAACAAAAAAAGTTCACATGATAGCGCCATCAGTCTGGGCTTATCGCGAGGGCAGAGCGGAAAAAATTTCAAAACTATATAATTTGCTTTTGGCAATCTTGCCTTTCGAGCCGCCTTACTTTGAAAAATATGGGCTAAAAACGGTTTTCATTGGTCATCCAATTGTTGAAAATGCGCCGGATTTAGCGCAGAAAAAATTGGCTAATTTTAATTTTCGCAGCAAAAAAAATATCGCGCTAACCGATGATTTGCTTTGCTTGATGCCTGGAAGTCGTAATGGCGAAGTGACGAGAATTTTCCCCGAATTTATTGCGGCGGTGAATTTGCTTTCGCAAAAAAAATCTAATCTAAAAGTTGTAATTCCTTTGATTGAAAAGACGCGCGCTTTGGTTTTAGAAATGGCAAAATCTTTAAAAGTTGAGTATTTTTTGATTGAAAAAGATGAAAGAAATGACGCCTTTTTTGCCACTGATTTTGCTTTGGCGAAATCAGGCACCAACACAGTTGAACTCTCGCTTTATAAAGTGCCGATGTTGGTTGCCTACAAGATTAATTTTTTGACTCATTTTATTGTCAAAAGAATGGTCAAAATTAAGTTCGCTAATTTGGTGAATTTGATTTTGAACAAAGAGGTAATCCCCGAAATGCTGCAAGATAATTGCGAGGGCGAAAAGCTTTTTGCAGTGGCGGAAAAGTTAATTAATGACAAAAATTTGGCGCAAAAGCAAATTGATGAAAGCCAAGCAGCTCTAAGAATGATGGGTTTGGGTTTTGTTCAAAATCCAAGCCAAAAAGCAGCGCAAGAAATTTTAAAAATCTCATGAGAAATCTTTCAGCAATTATTTTCGTCGCTGTTTCTTTGGCTGCGCCTAAGTTATATGCGGCTGAAGAAGGTTGCGGTAAAAATTATTCAGCAGTGCTTTTTGAGGAAAAAAGTGGTGACATTCTTTTTCAAAAACGCGCTGAGTTTTACGCCTATCCGGCTTCTCTCGTAAAAATGATGACGCTTTATTTAACTTTTGAAGCGCTGGAAAAGCATCAATTAAGCGCCGAGCAATTAATTACCGTGTCAGAGCGCGGCGAAGAAATTGCTAAGGTTAATAAGTCTAACACCATGCGTTTAAAGCTAGGAGGCAAGATTTCTGTGCGCACTGCAATTCAGGCGGTGATTGTAAAATCTTTCAATGAAGCAGCGGTAACTTTGGCGGAAGCAGTGTCGGGAAGTGAGTGGGAATTTGCGCGCAAGATGAATGAAAAAGCGGTGACGCTAGGCATGAGCAATAGCAGTTTTAGAAATTCCAGCGGACTTCACGAAGAAGGGCAATATACCACCGCCTTTGATTTGGCGCGACTTTCTAAGGCGATCAAAAAAGATTTTCCCCAATATTATCATCTTTTTTCACTGAAAGAATTTAAGTATCTCGACATAAAATACGAAACCCACAACCACGTTTTAACTAGCTATAAAGGCGCGGAAGGAATGAAGACTGGCTTTACCAACGCTTCAGGATTTAACCTAATTAGTGCGGCAAAAAAAGGTGAGGAACGAGTGATTTCAATTTTGATGGGATGCGCTAGTGTGGCGAGAAGAGATCAATTCACCAAAAAACTTTTGGACAACGCTTTTGAGAAATTGAAGCAAAGTCACCAAGGTCAAATTTTGCTGCCGCTAAACAAGGGCTTTGATTATGGCGAAGAAGCTGATGGCGAGTATCAAAGCGAAATGATGTTTGGGGCGCTGCAGTAGCAAAATAGTAAAAAAATACTTGTCGTCTCGAACGTTATTTGAGGGATCTAGTGAGTGGGGTTAGGAATGGCCTTATCTAATCTTCTCTTCCAAACCTTTTACTTCTTGTAAAATCTGCTGATTGCTGCTCATCAACTCACCAACCAATTTCACCGAATGCATTACGGTTGCGTGATTTTTGCCGCCAAACTCTTTGCCAATTACTGGAAAGCTATTTGAAGTCAAAATTTTAGCCAAATACATCGCGATCTGTCTTGGTCTAGCGATTGCTCTGGCGCGATTGGCTGAAGTTAGATCGGAAATTTTAATGCCGTAAAAAGCGGCGACGGTTTTTTGAATTTTGTCAATTGTCGGCGCAGTTGCGTTTGAGGCGCGAACGTAGTCAGACAAAATAACTTTAGCGCTTTCCAAAGTTATTTCTTCATCAAGCAAAACTTTTTGGGCGATTAGTTTTTTCAAAGTGCCTTCAAGATCGCGAACCGATGTGGTGATTTTTTCAGCGATGAAGCTGATGACTTTTTCGCAAATTTCTTGCTCCATCATTTTGGCTTTTTCTTGCAAAATCGTGATGCGGTCTTGGTAATCAGGGTTTCTGAAATTGACGATCATGCCGCCCGAGATGCGCGATTTTAATTTTTCATCAATGTTTTCTAAGTCAGATGGGCAGCGATCACAAACCAAAACTACTTGTTTATTGTCTTCAACGAGAGAGTTGAAGCAATTCATAAACTCTTGCTGAGTACTGCCTTTGCCGGAGATGAATTGCACATCATCAACAATCAAAACGTCAATTGAGCGCATTTTTTCTTTGAAGCTCATGACATCGTTGCTACGAATTGACTGCACAAAGTGATACATGAATTTTTCAGCAGACAAATAGACTACTTTTTTGGCAGCGTCTAATTCTTTGATTTGCCAAGCGATTGCCTGTGCCAAGTGAGTTTTTCCCATGCCGACATTGCCGTGAATGAAAAGCGGAATTTTGTCGTCAAAAAGATTAATTTGAGCATCGATGCCAGCAGCGATTTTAGCCATTGAAGCGGCTAATTTATTGTACTTGGCGCTTACAAAATGTTTGAAAGTGTAGCGCGGATTTAGGTCAGTTCCAAAAGCAAAAACATTGTCATATTTTGAAAGGTTAACAACTTTTTGCTCAGCTTTTGAAAAGGCTGGAGTCGCGTCATCCAAAACTTTAGCAATGAAAATTACGGCAACTTTTTTGATTTGTGGGCGAATCAATTGCGCCAAACTCTTAAGATTTTTTTGCCCTGATTTTGCTTCAATAAATTCACGAATAATCCAATCGCGAATAAATTTTGAAGAAGTTGAAAAAATAACTTCGCTTTCGGACTGCGAGAAAATTTCCAATCCGGCAAGCCATTTATTGAAGCTTTCTTCGCCAAATTCTGATTTGCAGGCATCAAAAAATTGCGGCAAAAATAAGCCGTCATTGACGTTTTCTAATAATGCTGAGTTTTGTTTAGCTAGTTGCGGCATTACTTAAGACTGTCTCCAAGGTAGGTTTTCGGCTTTCCAACCGTTGACTTTGCCGCGATGGCCATTGCCGTCAATGTCTCCTTCAAATCCTGAAATGATGTTGTAGCAGTTTTCAAAACCTAAAGTAGTGGCGTGATAAGCGGCTTGATCTGATCTGGCGCCGCTGCGACACATGAAGAATATTTTAGCGTTTAAAGCATTTTCACCAAAAGCCTGTTTGGTGATTTCAGTAAGAGAGATAGTGAAATTTGGATTGATGCGCATGTCAGGAAGCAACTTCCACGGCAATAGAGATACTCTTTCGTCTGCTTCGGCAGGATCGACGATTCCTACGAAATTGGTTTCTTCTAGGGTTCTTACATCAATCAAGATTGAGTTAGCGTCGTTTAATAATGACGCAAAAGCGTCTTTAGCGTTGATCTGAATAACTGGCATTTTGTAAATCTTTTTTTGGAAGGAGAGCGGATGAATTTTTCTGATAAAATCCGCAAATGTTTTTTAAATTGTTGGGGTTATTTTTCGATGAAACTTCCGCCTGAGTAAAGTTATTTATTTCTGCTTTCTTGAAATAAATTTCTTGACAGTGGGCGCGACTCAAAACGGCCTAAGCTTAATGTATAAAAGCAGAGCTGGCGTGGCTTGGCGCTCAATTTATTCTTTGAGGACTAGAGCAATATGAAGCCAATCTTAAGCAAGATTTTTTTAACTATTTTTTCTTTTTAGGACGAAAAAAAATTAAAAAAATTCCCAAAAAAATTAGCGGCAGAGACAGGGCTTGACCCATGGTGATTTTTGCCCATAAAAAACCGATCTGTTCGTCTGGTTCGCGAAAATTTTCTATTGCCATTCTAAAAATTCCGTAAAGGCACAAAAACCATCCGCTTAAAAATCCTGGACATTTGGTAATAGCGAAAAATTGCTGTAAGGAGAGTAGAATTATAAAAAGCAAAATGCCTTCAAGGCCAGCTTCGTAAAGCTGACTTGGATGACGCGGTAAATCGCCGCCATTAGGAAAAACAACGCCGAAGCTTGAGCCGCTAACGCGTCCGTATAATTCCATATTGATGAAATTAGCGAGACGGCCGAAGAAAAGTCCGATGGGAGCTGCAACTGCAAGGCAGTCGGTTAATTTCAAAAAATCGATTTTATATTTTTTAGCAAAAATCCACATCCCTAAAATCGCGCCGCAAAGCCCGCCATGAAAGGACATGCCGCCTTGCCAGAAGGCAAAAATTTCTAAAGGATGCGAGAGAAAATAAGAAGGATTGTAGAAAAAAACATAACCGAAGCGACCGCCCAAAAGCAGTGAAAGCACTGCCCAGAATAACCAATCGTCATAAGCTTGCTCAGAGAGAAATTTATCCTTTTGGTTGCATTTTTTGAGCCAGAAAAGTGCGAATAAAATTCCTGCGATGTAGGCAAGTGAGTACCAGCGAATGGCGAGTGGACCTATGGAAATTGCGATTGGATCAAGTTCTGGCAGAATGATAGGGAAGGTGAGCATTATTAACCGCGGCCTTTATAATCAGGAACTGTCGGCTCTTTTACCCAAACATCTTTAGGCAATTTGCCACTTTGAAAGAAAATATCGATCGGGATGCCGCCGCGCGGATACCAATAGCCACCGATTCGCAGCCATTTTGGTTTGATTGTGGCGATAATGTCTTTAGCGATTTGCACGGTGCAATCTTCGTGGAAGGCGCCGTGATTGCGGTAGGAAAATAAGTAAAGTTTTAGTGATTTGCTTTCGACGATTGAATTGCCAGGAACGTAATCAATGACCAAATGGGCAAAGTCGGGTTGCGAAGTAATCGGGCAAATTGAAGTAAATTCTGGGCAAGAAAAGCGAATCGCGTAATCCACATCTGAATGTGGGTTAGTAACTTTTTGCAAAATCTTTTGGCTTGGCTGGTCAAATTTATATTCGGTTTTTTGACCAAGCATTAATTGCGATTTTTTTGTCATTATTAATAGCTGTTATTTGTCGGAACTAGTTGAAAGGCTCGAGTTGAGGTAACTTTGTGATGCGGGTTTTGCACTTTTAAAAGCATTGGTTGTCGGTCGCTCATGGCGCCTGCAACTCTTTCTTCACCGCCATTGCTGAATAAAACTTGATTAAGCAAGCCGCGGGTAAAATCGATACTATTGTTGGCAAAAAATGTGCCGTCGCTATTAGCAACGATATTGTGGCAATCTCTGCCATGTCTGCTTTCGCGAGTGACGTTGACACCTTTTTCTTTTAGCAAATGTTCAATTTTATCTCCTGAAGAGCGGGTGATGTTGGCAATGTTTTGCGTAAGATCGTGAGCTGCGTGAACGATACCATCGGCTAAATGGTGAGTTACGACCGCGGCGCTGTGAACTAAGTCTTTAATAATTTGGTTTGTCATTTTCGATCAGATTACATTTTAAATTTTGAAGATTGGCACCCATCTCAGCCATTTCGGCGAAAATTTTTTCCAGATTTTTTTCGAAATCTTGGTGATTGTCAAAATGTGCCATAGCGGTGATTTTATTTTGATCGTCTGACAAAATAAAGACCACGCCACTTTTAGCATTGGGTGAGGCAATTATTGAATTTTCGCCTTTGATGATGCCATATTCTCCCCTCAGAATTATCAAGGGTTGCGGTGCATCGACGTCGAATAGATTAATCATTAAATTGATGATTGCGGATTGAGATGTGGCCCCTTATTTTGCGCCGAAATTTTACTAGACAAAACCTTACTTTTTAAAACATGAAAGACGCAAATATTTTTTATCCGAGTTTTTACCAAACAGAAAAAAACGCTGCTTTAGTTTTTCCAGATGGCACATGTTTTTACGGTTACGGAATTGGCAAAAAAGCCACCACGCAAGGCGAAATTTGTTTTAACACTGCAATTACCGGCTACCAAGAAATTCTCACTGACCCATCTTACTGCGGCCAAATCATCAATTTCACTTTCCCTCACATCGGAAATATCGGCACTAATTTTCAAGATATCGAAGCTAATTCGGTTAGAGCTTGTGGCCTTGTGATTCGTGAGCCAATCACCAATCCTTCAAATTATCGTTCACAAGAAAATCTCAATCTTTGGTTAGAAAAAAATAACCTCACTGGTATTTCTGGCATTGATACTAGAAAGGTTACAAAACTAATCCGCGCGAGTGGCGCCAAGACTGTAGCAATTATTTACTCCGACAAAATTGACGCGGCGTTAATCGCAAAAACTGTCGAAGACATTAAAAAATCTCCTGATTTGGACGGCGTTGAATTAGCCGCTAGTGCCAGTGAAAACAGAAGCTACAAATGGGCTGATGAAGCAAAATGGCAACAAACAAAAAATGCTTACAACGCAGTTTCTAAGAAAAAATTTAAAGTCGTGGCAATTGATTACGGTGCTAAATTAAACATTTTGCGCTGCTTAACTGAAGTTGGTTGCGATGTTGAAGTTGTTGGCGCCAAAGCCAGCTTTGCTGAAATTATGAAACACCAACCAGACGGCGTGTTTTTGTCAAATGGTCCGGGAGATCCTGCTGAAACGGGCAAATATGCAATTCCAGTAATTCAAGAAATTCTCAAAAATAAAATTCCACTTTTTGGCATTTGTTTGGGGCATCAATTACTAGCTTTGGCAATTGGTGCTAAAACTTCTAAAATGCATCAAGGTCACCGTGGCGCTAATCATCCGGTGCAAGATTTGCGTAACAAAAAAGTTGAGATCACCAGTCAAAATCACGGATTTTGTGTTGATGAAAAATCAATGCCAGACACAGCTGAAGTTACCCACATCTCACTGTTTGACCGCACGGTTGAAGGCTTAAGCTTAAAAGATAACTCGGCATTTTCGGTGCAATATCACCCAGAAAGCTCGCCAGGGCCAGATGATAGCTTCTACCTTTTTGAGCAATTCGCCCAATTGATGCAAAAAAAGCAAAATGGGAACAGTTAGCAACATCTATCTCCTGATTTTTCTGCCACTGATTTCGTCACTGCTTTGTCAGGCGATCTCGCGAAAAAATATTTCTTTTTGGATCGCGCTTGCTTCAAGCGTGGTCCTATTTTTTTTGGCTCTAAAGATTTTTCCTGACGTTCTTATCTACGAAAAAATCTCGAATGATTTTCAACTTTCTCCACTTTCAATCGCGCTAGAATTCAGGCTAGATCTGCTTGGAATGGTGTTTTTGCTGCTGCTGATTTTTTTAAAAATAGTCATTCTTTTCTTCTACCGCACCGACATTGAAAAATTCTTAGAGGAAAAAAATAACCGCATTTTCTACTCAGTTTTTCTGCTGCATCTCTTCAGCTTGGTCGGCATTTTTACCACCAATAATCTACTAAATTTATTCGTATTTTTTGAAATTTACGCCTTTAGTTTTTTTGCCACACTTTCGATCTCGCGTGACTCCGAGCTTCTCAAATTGGCATTTCGCTATTTTTGCCTCAATGTCACTTCTTCGCTTTTGATGCTCTTTTGCTTCTTTGCCATCTACCTAACTTTTGGCGAAATCAATTTTGATAAAATTGCTGAAAGCCTGCCGATAATTGCCCAAACCCACTTGTGGTTTTTGGTGATGATCTTCACACTTTTGGGCATTGCCATCATCATCAAATTTTTCCCTTTCTGGCTTTATTTTGAAAAGCTCAAGAGCAGCAATCTAATCGCAAACTTTCTGGCGATTGAGTCGATCTTTATCAAAACCAATGTTGGCATTTTTTTAACGCTGAAATTTATTTATTTTTTCTTCGGTAACCATCTTCTTTTCGTCAATTTCAAATTTGCCCCGATCTTAATTTTTCTCTCAATCTCGCTGATTTTTTACAGCGCCTTCAAGCTTTACCAGCAAAAGCATCTCAAGCTAATCGCTACTTATTTTTGCTTAAATAATCTAGGCTTTATTTTTGCTGCAATCGCACTGCAAACCACCGAATCGCTGCAAGCTTTGTTCTTTTATTTGCTCAATTTCAGCTTGGTAAATTTGCTGATTTTTATCTTTGCCACTTTTCTCAAGCGCAACTTCGGCACCTCTTCAATTGCCAAACTTAGCCTAATTCGTCAAAATCATTTTCTGTTAGTTTTGCCACTAAAATTGCTGATTTTTTTCATCGCTGCCTTTCCGCTGACAATTATGTTTTTTGCTAATTGGTATTTAGCTTACGCCAGTTTCAGTTTGGGTTTAGAGGCATTTTTGCTGGTGGCGCTGCTGCTTTCAAATTTTGTGCACGCGAGTTTGGCAATAAAATTGCTCACGGCATTTTTTGCCAAAAATCACGGCGAAAAAACCAAAGAAATGCCGGCAATGACTATGAAAAAATATCAATTTTATTTGCTCTCATTTTGGTTTTTAATCGCAACAATTTGTGGCACGGCGCTTCTTTCTGGGATGTTCAATGACTTGTCGCTGAAATTTGCATCTTACCTGCTTTCCAACACGATTTAAAATGACCCAAACACAACTTTTACTGTTATTAGTTTCGATCATTCCCTTAGCCAATTGCTTATTGATCAAGTTTTGCGACGAGTCTTCGAAAACTATCAACGCCATCGAGAAATTTTTACCGATTTTATTCTTAATAAATATCATCGGAATCTACGGCAATCTTGATCGCGACAATTCCTATTTGGTTTTAACTGAAGCGGCGAGGGGCATTTCGCTGGGATTTGATGTGGACGCTTTGGGTTTAGGATTTTTATTTTTACTCAATTTCTTCTGGCTGATTTTCGCTTTTTATTCACGGCGTTTTTTTCAATTGTCTGAAACAAAGAATCTCACTAATCTTAGAGCTTTCTTCGCGCTAATCATCGCCCTGGTCAACCTCATCATCATTAGCAAAAACTTGCTGAGCATTTTGTTTTTTTACAATTGTTTGATCGTGGTTTGCCACTTTTTTGGCATGAAATTTTTGCATAAAAAAGAAACCAAGTTTTCTTATTTTTTTACTTTCTTGCTTTATCTGGAATCGGTTTTTTTCTTTTTAGCGATTGTGGCAACCTACAAATTCACTGGCCAAATCGATTTTCAATTGGGCGGAATTATCTCGGAAAATATCGATTCCGCTAAATATGTTTTGATCTTCGTGCTATTTTTAGTGGGATTATTTTTATCGGTTTTCATTCCATTCTACCTTCTTTACCGCGACATCAACCTTGACCTAATCACGATTTATGGTCTGTTCTTTTTATCTTACGCATTTAGCGGCATTTATATTTTCTTAAAAATTCTCAATTCGATTTTCGGCCTTAAGGGATTTGCCTTGATGATTTCTGAAACCGGATTTGCCATTTTTGAATGGATTTTTCTTTTTAATATCGCGGCGGCATCAGTTTGTTTGGTCTTAAGTAAAGGTTTAAAATCTTCGTTTTTTTATCTGACTTTTCAGCAATTTACCTTCGCCTTATTTTCAATTTTTCTTTTTGCCACCTACGACGACAGTCGAATTAATCTGGGGATTTTGTCTTTCTTTTTCTCGATCACGCTGATTTTTTTATGCATTTCCAACTTCGTTTTGTACTTGGGAAAGGCTGAGGAAAAAAGCGTCTTCGGCATTTTTTACGATTTAAAAGTCACCACAATTCTCTTTATTTTTGGCATCTTCAACTTGATTGGAATCGCGCCGGGCATTGGTGCTGTAGAAAAATTTTTCCTACTTAAAATCATTTTTGAAAAAAAATTGCTAATTGCTGGCATGGCATTTTTAGCGAATTTTTTAGGACTTAGTTTTTTTTCTTGGAAAGTTTTTTACCCATTTTTTTGGCACAACAAAAAAGAAGCAAAATCGCAAAATGACATTGAACTTGCCAAGAGCATTGATTTTGATTCCAGCCTCATTTTAACTGCTTTGACCGTGGCAATTGCGATGTTTTTGTCTCTAATATTTTTTCCATTTTTAATTGAATTCTTATGAGCGAAATAAAATCGAAGGTTTCAAAAATTTGTAATGACTCCAAAAGATCGAGTCGCGAAATCGCTGCTTTAGACTCTGCAACCAAAGATCAAATTCTTGGTGAAGTGGTTAAGCTCTTTAAAAAACACACGCAAAAAATTATCAAAGCCAACCAAAAAGATTTGAAGCTCGCCAAAGAGCGCAAGCTTGATGAATCTAAAATTGACCGCCTAATTCTTGATGAAAAACGCATTATCGCTTTGGCAAATTCGGTGAAAGATATTATTAAACTTGCCGATCCGGTGGGCAGAATTCTTTATGACACAACTCGCGATAATGGTCTGCATATCAGAAGAATCAGCACGCCGATTGGAGTTTTGATGGCGATTTTTGAATCGCGCCCAAATGTGGCCTCCGACGTTGCTGCTTTGTCGCTAAAATCGGGCAATTCAGTAATTTTGCGCTGTGGTTCTGATTCGCTAAATTCTTCAAAAATTATCGTCGATATTTACCGCGAGGCTTTGGAAAAACTGGGCTTAAATAAAGATGCCGTAATTCTAGTGCCAAATGTTGAGCGTGAATATGTAACAGAACTTTTGCACATGGAAAATCACATTGATGTTGTGATTCCGCGTGGCGGCAAATCGCTGATTAAAGCGGTGATGGAAAATACTAAAATTCCGGTCTTTAAGCATCTTGATGGCAATTGTCACACTTACATTCACGAAAAAGCTGATTTTGACAAAGCCCGCAAAATTTTGCTTAATGCCAAGATGAGAAGACTAGGCATTTGCGGCGCCACTGAATCGCTTTTAATTGATAAAAAAATTGCCAAAAAAATTCTTCCATTAATTGCTGAGGATTTAGCTGGAGTTGCTTGCGAAATGCGCGGTGACGAAACTGCAGTTGAGCTTGATAAACGTATCAAGCTTGCTTGCGACAAGGATTTTTCGACGGAATATTTGGATAAAATAATCTCGATTAAAATCGTCAAAGATATTGATGAGGCCATGAAGCATATCAGAATTTATGGTTCATCGCACACTGAAAGCATCATCACTGAAGATAAAGTTGCTGCGGCGAAATTTTTAAAAAGAGTCAATTCAGCAATTGTCATGCATAACGCCTCAACGCAATTTGCTGATGGTGGTGAATTTGGTTTGGGTGCAGAGGTTGGCATTGCAACTGGCAAGCTTCACGCTCGCGGTCCGGTTGGGTTGGAACAGCTGACGACTTACAAATACATTGTTGAAGCTGACTGCGGTTTGAGAAAATAATGTCAAATAATTTAGTCGAAAATCTCAGCAAAATTATCAGCAAACTTCCCAGCATGGGGCCAAGAATTGCTAAGCGCATCGTGCTGCATTTGGCGTCTAATAAAGACAAAACTTTGTTGCCGCTAATTGCCAATTTGCAAATGCTAAATGACAAAATTCACAATTGCGAAATCTGCGGCAATCTTGATGAGGGCAGGGTTTGTGGCATTTGTTTAAATCAAAATCGTGATGAAAGCTTAATCTGTGTTATTGAAGAAGTTGCTGATTTATGGGCGATTGAGCGCGCCGAAAATTATCGCGGAAAATATCATGTTTTGGGTGGAAATCTCTCAGCAATTTCTGGCAAAACTATCGAAGACTTAAATTTGGATTCGCTTTATTCGCGTTTAAAATCAAGTAAAGTTACCGAGGTCATCATTGCAACTAGTGCAACGATTGACGGCCAAACCACAGCGCATTTTTTAGCAGAAAGTTTGAAAGAATTTAATGTAAAAACCACGCGCCTGGCGCATGGAATTCCAATTGGTAGTGAGCTTGATTATTTAGACGAGGGCACGATCAGCATTGCTTTTAAAACTCGTAGTGAGTTTTAAAAATTTGTTGCAAAAAAATTCTTTCTTAATTTGATGCCTGCATCACAAGCTTCTCGCAGTGTTTTCTCTACAACTTTTAATTAATTAACATGAAAAAACTGTTCGTAATTTCTCTTTGCGCCGTATCTATTTTTAGCGGCTCTGCCTTTGCAAAAACTGAGGGTTCTTATTTTGGATTCGATATACTGAATACCACCCTGAAATTTAATGAGAGATATAGCAGCGATATTTCGCCACACGCTCAATTGCGCAGACCAAGTTTTTCAGGTAGCAGCTATGGTCTTGGTGCTCACTACAGTTACGCTGCTAACATGAATGGATTATTCATTGCTCCGGGTTTGTTTTTTGAACGCAATGGCGCTTCTGCAACAGGCGATGGTGATGAAACTACGTCAGATGGCAACAGAACTTCACAAAGAATGCAGGTATTGCAACGCTACGGTGTAAAAACTGATATTGGCTATGACGTGACCGATAGTGTGGGGCTTTATCTTACTGCGGGGTACGCCGGAATTTCTTACAGAACTAAAAACTTTTCCGACTCTGTAGGGCGTGTCACAACTATTAAAAATGGTATGGTGGGAGATTGGTTTTACGGGGCTGGCGCTAAGTTTGATTGCGGTAAAAATACGGCAGTCGTTTTGGAATATAACACTCAGAGCTTTGTTGCCCCAACTTCAACCACAGGGTCATTATACAATCTAAACAGTGTTTACAAAACTAGGCTAGGTGTTGCTAAAATTGGTTTGGCTTTCAGGTTCTAAAAACTCTAAAAATTTATTATAAGTATTTATGACGAAAAATTCATCTATATTGGCCAAAGAGCCTACTCAATCTTTTGTTCCAGGATTGCTGATAACATTTCTTAAAGAGAAAGGTTATGGCGATAAGGAAAGCAGCAAAACACAGTACAATAAATCTGCCAAAGAAGCTTACTTAAAGCTTTCTCCGCAAGATCAGGCCGAAATATTTTCTGAATTTTATAATAAATATAACGCAAAAACTGAATCTGGTCAGTTAATATACCCAGAAGAAAAGCAAACCATTGATAAGGAAATTATACAACATGATGGGGTAAATGCAGAAGAAATTCCTCAGCCACCTAGAACGCAAGCTGAGAGTAAAAGTTGGTATGAGTTAATGCAAAATAGTCTTTATTCATCTCTAGCAACATTTGGAACTCTTGCTTTAGGCGCAGAGTTTTTATCAGGAGCTGCAGCTGATGATCCAACCAGAGGATCTACCTATCCAACACTTAACCCCACTTTTCGCCCTACCTTTGTCCCAACTACTTTTCCACCTTCGGTGAATCCGACATTTGTACCCAGTCAGGCTCCATCCTTTAGTAGCGTCCCAACCATTATTTCTTCAATACTTACGACAATTCAAGACACTTATAACGCAACTTATAACTCAACCTCTAACTCAACTTTTCCATCACTTTCTCCATCATCTAGCCCTTCTCTGTTTGCTGTTGCAGATCAAGGTCATCATGATCGCGAAAGTGATTGGGACGGTATCGTAGATAAGTTGGAATATTGGGGTAAGTACCATCCAGTTGCATTAGCTGGAGTTGTTGTGGGAGCCTCAATTGTTTTGGTTGGAGGATGTTGCATCGGCTACATGTGCTGTAAAAATCAAGGGCAGCAAAAGGTTGCGGCAGAAGAGCAAAGGTTAAGTGATTCTGAAATAGGCAATGGGCAGCAAAAGGTTGCGGCAGAAGAGCAAAGGTTAAGTGATCCTGAAATAGGCAATGGGCAGACGGTAATACCAGAAGTTACAGGTACTGACAGAGTAAAAACATTTAATTTATCTGGTATTGTGGATCAGAATGCGAATGTGACGCAGCGGGGAGTTAAGAGTGATCACAATTCTCGTAGGCATTTACAGGCTAAAAACGGTCAACTTTTTAGTGGGAATGATACGTATGTTTTGCCACAACAAAACATTCGTAGTGGCGGCGGGAGAGGAGTAAGAAACCAAAGAAACAGAGCTTCTGAAAAACTTGATACCGCTGGGCCGTTTGGTGGACTTGGCGGCGGTAGATGAGGTTATTAGAATTAAAAAATCACCCAGCAAATATTTCTTAACTTAAAGAACTTAAGTTAAGAAATATTTTCCCCATTCAAACCCTTCCAAACAAACTCACTGGTAAAAGGCAGTAAAGGCGCCGAAGCCTCACACATTGAAACCAAAACCGTGTAAAGCACGTCATAAGCATTTTGCTTATCTTCATCAACTCTTCCTTCCACAGTTTTCCAGAAACGCTGACGATTTCTGCGAATGTACCAATTATTCAAAGCCTCAAAAAACTGATTAAATTCTTCACAAGCCGCAACCGTATCGTAACTTTTCATCGCTTCATCCATCTTAGAAACTGTAGCTTTCAACTTAGCTAAAATGTAGCGATCAAGCGTGTTGGTGAGATCTTTTTTAAACTCAATTCGGCTCGCCTTAATGCCATCAGCATTGGCGTAAAGACAGAAAAAGTTAAAAGCGTTAATCATTGGCTTGATCGACAAGCGCAAAGTGTCGCGAACTGCTTTACCGTCTTTATCAATGCGCAATTCTTGCCCACGCATCACGGGTTGTGAAATCATGTAAAAGCGCAGCGCGTCTGAGCCAAAAGTGGCAAAAATTTCCAAAGGATCAGCGTAATTTTTTAAACGCTTGGAAAGCTTTTGCGACTTCTCATCCAAAATCGTGCCATGACAAATCACGTTTTTAAAAGGAGCGCGATCAAAAAGTGCGGTCGATAAAACAAACAAAGTGTAAAACCAGCCGCGAGTTTGCGCGACATATTCTGTGATAAAATCAGCCGGAAAATTATCCTCAAACCATTCTTTATTTTCGAAAGGATAATGCACTTGCGCGTAAGGCATTGAACCCGATTCAAACCAGCAATCAAGCACGTCGGAAACGCGTTTGAAAGTTTCGCCATTTTCCTCAAAAACAATTTCGTCAATGTAGGGGCGGTGTAAATTTTCAATTTTTTTGCCTGAAACTTTTTCAAGTTCAGCAACCGATCCAAACACTCTAATTTTGCCAGATTCACTTTTCCAAACTGGCACCGGACAGCCCCAAAAGCGGTTGCGCGTGATTGACCAATCGCGTGCACCCTCCAACCATTTGCCAAATTGTCCGTCGCGAATGTGATTTGGAATCCAGTTCACGCCTTGGTTTAACTCAACCATGCGGTCTTTAATGTCTGTAACTTTTACGTACCAAGAACTAACCGCGCGATAAATCAGCGGCGTGTCGGTGCGCCAGCAATGCGGGTAATTGTGAAGATATTGTTCGGTTTTAAGCCAAGCTCCAGTTTCTTTCAGATATTTTATGATGTCGTCATTAGTGTCGAAAACTTGTTTGCCTTTGATTGAAAGTTCAGGCAAGTCAAACATTTCTGACGTAAATTTTCCGCCTTCGTCAACTGGGCAAAGAGTTGGAATGCCGTTGGCTTTGCAAAGAAGTTGGTCGTCTTCGCCAAATCCGGGCGCCATGTGAACGATGCCAGTTCCTTCGTCGGTTGTAACGAAATCGCCATGTAAAACGCTAAAAACTTTCGCGCTATTTTGCGTTTTTTCATGATTAACGAAATATGGAAAAAGCGGCTTATATTTTAAGCCAATTAATTTTTCGCCATTAAATCTTGCGTTATACTGCTCGTCAGTTCCAAGTCTGATCGGAAAAGTCGCAGGAAAAGTGCTTGGTGCTAAAATAATATGAATTTCATTGTTTTCTTGAATATAAGGTGAGTATTCCAAATTTTTTCCAACCGCCAAAGCCAAGTTTGATGGCAAAGTCCACGGCGTTGTTGTCCAAGCAACCAACGAAACTTTTCTTCCCTCAAATCCAAGTTTTTTCGCGCTTTCTGCTTCAAGTTCAAACTTCACCGTCACCGCCTTACTAGCCTTCTGCCTGTAAGAGTTATCCATCCTAGTTTCAAAGTTCGAAAGCGGCGTCTGGCAAGCCCAAGAATAAGGAACTACGCGGAAATCTTCGTAAAGCAAACCTTTATCAAAAAGCTGTTTGAAAGCCCAAATCACCGATTCCATGTAATTAACATCCATCGTTTTATAGCTATTTTTGAAATCGACAAAACGGCCTTGGCGCGTGACGTAATTTTCCCAATCATCCGCGTAGCGCATCACAGACTCGCGGCAGGCATTGTTAAATTTCTCAATGCCATATTCCTGAATCGCGATTTGGCCAGAAATTTGTTTACCTTCTTTTACGGTTAATTCTTTTTCAGTTTCCATCTCAACCGGCAATCCGTGCGTGTCCCAACCAAATCGGCGTTCAACTTTTTTGCCTTGCATGGTTTGGTAGCGGGCAAAAATATCTTTGATGAAACCAGTTAATAAATGACCGTAATGGGGCAGGCCGTTGGCAAAAGGTGGGCCGTCGTAAAAAACGAATTCGGGCTTTTCTTCTTTCTTATGTCTGCAAGAAGCGTGATCTTTTAAAGCGCACAGCTCTAAAACTGGCGAAACATTATCTTCATCGATTTCTGCCGAAAAATTGCGAATTTCTACTGATTTTTCAAAGATTTTTTCAGCTTGCCAAAAGCGCAAGATTTCTTCCTCCATTTTGGCGAAATCAAGATTTTGATTGCCTTGAGGATAATGTGATTTTTTTGTCATTTTTTGGAAATTTTTTTAGAAGTAAGAATTGCGGCGCAACATAACAAACAGCTTGAATTTAGGTCAATCAAAACTTAGAAAATCGCCCCTCACATTTTCCATTCAATGCTCGGATTTCGAGCCTATTTTCCACAAAATGAAGAAATTAAAAATCGGCATTGCCGGCCTTGGCACTGTAGGCAAGGGCGTTTACGAAATTCTGCGAAAGGATGCCGAAATTTTAGCGCAAAAAAGCCAAACAATTTTTGAAGTTGTGGCAGTTTCATCGCGCAGCAAAAAAGATTTCGTTGATTCCAAAATTAAATTTTATCCAAACGCCATGGATTTGGCGAGTGACCCAGAAATCGATGTGGTTGTTGAGTTAATTGGTGGTGGCGACTTAGCAAAAAACCTGATGATTGCCGCATTAAAAAATGGTAAAGAATTCGTTACGGCCAATAAAGCTTTGCTTGCAGAACATGGATTTGAAATAGCCGAGCTTGCCGAAGCCTCAAAAACTCACGTGGGATTTGAAGCTGCAGTTGCGGGCGCCACACCAATTGTTAAAGCCTTTAAAGAAGGTTTAGCGGCAAATGAAATTACAGAATTTTACGCAATTTTAAACGGCACCTGCAATTTCATTTTAAGCAAAATGAAAGATGAAAATCTCGACTTCTCCCCCGTTCTAAAGGAAGCGCAAGATTTGGGGTTCGCCGAACTTGATCCAACTTTTGATATTAAAGGCATCGACACCGCTCACAAATTGGCACTTCTTGCCGCAATTGCATCTGGCACCAAACCCGCTTTTAACCAATTAACTATTGAAGGCATCGACGAAATTTCAATTCACGACATCAAGCTAGCTGACGAATTAGGTTACAAAATCAAACTTTTAGCGATTTACAAAAACCTTGGTGAATCTTGTCAGCAAACGGTTTATCCCGCCTTGGTGAAGAATTCTGAAAAAATCGCGCAAGTCGATTCATCTTTTAATGCGATTCTAATCAATGCTTCAAATGCAGGCTTAAGTCTAACAATTGGTCGAGGGGCGGGTGGTTTTCCAACTGGCTCGGCGGTTGTTTCTGATTTGCTAGATATTGCAAGCAAGCGCTCAACTTACATGTTTGGCAAAAAAGCCGCTGAACTTACCGAGGCCAAAATTCTGCCGATTGCAAATCGAGTTGGAAAATATTTTGTGCGCTTAACTGTTGATAAAAAACTAGCACAAGAAACCAATTTTTTTGACGCAGTTTTTGGCCCAAAAATCAAAGTCGAAAGCGCGACATTTTTTGATGCGGAAGAAGAAATTATCTGCGGATTTTTAACTGACGCGCAAAAAGAACAAAACGTAGTTGAGGCCTTGAAAGCAATTGACCAAAGCTTGGTTAAAGCTGCGAAGTTTTTGCGTGTTGAAGAAACCAATTTTTAAAATATGACCGACTTTCTCCTCGAAATTTTAAGCGAAGAAATCCCTGCCGGAATGCAAAAAGCTGCGGCGGAAAATTTTGTTCGAATTGCTGCTGAAATTTTTGCCAAAAATAATCTGATTTTTGACAATCAACATTTGGCATCATTTGCAACGCCTCGCCGTTTAACGCTTTATCTTTCGAATTTAAAAGAAGTTCAGGAAACGCCAATTGTTAGAAAAGTTGGGCCAAAAATTGGTGCTGACAAAAGAGCAATTGAAGGCTTTTTAAAATCAGTTGGTTTGAGCAGCGAAGCAGAATTGGAAAAAGTTGAACATAGCGGTCACCCTTGCTACGTCTATGTTAAAGCCGCATCGCAAATTAAAACTTCTGAAATCATCAAAGAATCTTTGCCGCAAATTTTGCAGAAAATGACTGCGTCTTGGCCAAAATTAATGCGTTGGGATGTTGAAAATTCTGATGTTCAGCCCAAATGGATCAGGCCAATCCGCAATATTGCCTGCATGCTTGGTGAAGAAGTTATTGCGCTTAATTTTGCTGGATTAAAGGCCAATAATTTCACTTCTGGAAAATCGCAAACTCAGCTGCAAATCGAGAGTGCCGAGAAATATCAAAATCTTCTAGCAAATGATTTTGTGATTTTGGATCAAGCGCAAAGAAAGCAAAAAATCATCGCAGAAATTCAAAAAATTGCCGGTTACTTGGCTTTAGAAACAATTGACGATGCTGAAAAATCTCCACTTTTTGACGAAGTTGCAGGGATCTGCGAGTGGCCGACAGCATTGGTTGCATCAATTGATGAAAAATTCTTAGAATTGCCTTGGGAAGTTTTAGTTTTAACTCTGAAATTAAACCAAAAATATTTTTGTCTAAAAACTCCTTCTGGAAAATTGGCACCGAAATTTATTTTTGTTAGCAACGCGGTAATCAATGATTTCAACCGCGAAAAAATTACTAAAGATAATGAAAAATTAGTGCGGGCGCGACTTTCTGATTCTGAGTTTTTTATTGCCGAAGATTTGAAAAAGCCCTTAATTTCAAGGCTTGATGACCTCAAGAAAATCGTTTTTCACCAAAAACTTGGATCAGTTTACGATAAAACTTTGCGCCTTAACAGCTTGGCAAAATTTCTCTCAGTTTTTGTGCCGCACTGCAATTTGCCTTTGGTTGAAAGAGCCTCAAATTTATGCAAAGCCGATTTAACCACGAAAGCCGTGGCTGAGTTGCCAGAGTTGCAAGGAAAAATCGGTAGTTTTTATTCGAGCAAACAAGGCGAAAATCCAAAAATTACGGCAGCAATTTACGAACATTATTTGCCGCTTGGGCCAGCCTCAGAATTACCAAAAACTTCACTGGGAATCGTGTTGTCAATTTCGGATAAAATTGACTCGATTGTCGGCTTTTTCTTGGCTGATGAAAAACCAACTAGCTCGAAAGATCCATATGCTTTAAGGCGCGCCGTGCTTGGTATCATCCGCATTGGCTTTCAGTATAATATTGCCTTTCCAATCAGGGTTTTGGTGGAGAAGTCGCTCAATGCCTATCCAGCAAAATTGTTAAAAACATTGCTCGAAGAAAAAGAAGGCAAGCTGCTCGACAATAAAAAAATTCTGGTGGAAGAGATTATTAAATTCTTCGTTGAAAGGCTAAAATCTTACCTAAAAGAAACTGAGTTAGTGCAGCCTGATATTATTAACGCAGTAATTGAAGAATATCTCTCCGACTTAGAGGCGCATAAATATTTCGACATTCTTTACCTCGCTAAAAAAATAAAATTCTTAAATGAGTTTGTCAAAAATTCGAAGCAGAAAAAGCTGATCGAGCTTTACAAAAGATCGGCAAATATTTTAGCCATTGAAGAGAAAAAAGATGGTAAAAAATTCGAGGGTAAAGTTTCTCGACTAGCACTTAAAAACAAATATGAGCGCGTACTTTATCGTCGCATCAAGCAAGTAAAATCACCGTTTAAAAAACTGATTATTAAAGGTGAATTTGAAGCGGCGTTCAAACTACTAAATGTTTTAGAAGCTCCATTGGCGCACTTTTTCGACCATGTTACAGTTAATGATGCTGATAAGAATTTGCGCGATAATCGTCTGACATTGCTTGCAAAAATTCGTGGTCTTTTCAACCAGGCGGGAGATTTATCGAAAGTTGAAATTTCTTAAAAATGCTGCTTAAAGAAATTTACGATGAGCAATTTCTGCGGCGTCTTGCTACGACGATTTCAAAAATTGATGCTGATTTTGATACCAAAAAATTTCTTAAAACTAATTTGAGCGGGCAAGAGCTAAAGCAAAGAATGCGTAGCATTGCACTGGCTTTAAATGACTCGCTTTCACCAAAAAAATATCAGCAAAAAGTTGCGGTGCTAAAGGAAGTCGCGCCCTTGCTTGCCAAAGATAAAAATGCTGGATTAGCGTTGATTATTTTTCCTGATTTTATTGAACTTTTTGGTCTTGGTGATTTTGATTTTTCGATGCAAGCACTAGAATTTTTTACCGAATTTGGCACGGCAGAATTTGCGGTGCGCCAATTCATCACACTCGATTGCAAACGCGCTTTAGTTTTTTTTCAAAAATGGACCAAAAGCAAAAATCACCACGTGAGAAGATTAGCGTCAGAAGGTTGCCGACCTAGACTTCCTTGGGGAGAGGCTTTGGCGGTTTTTAAAAAAGATCCAACTGTGATTTTGCCGATTTTGGAAAATTTGAAATGCGACGAGTCAGAATATGTGCGCAAAAGTGTTGCCAATAATTTGAACGATATTTCCAAAGATCATCCCGAAATTCTTTTGCAATTGCTGACCAAATGGCAAGGTGAGGTGTCGCAGCGCCTTACCAAACATGCTTTGCGAGGGCTTCTAAAAAAAGGCGATCAGCGCGCACTCAAACTCATTGGCATTGAGCGTAATATTTTGTCAGAAAATTTTGCCATCCAAAGCTTTGCTTTACAAAAAGATGTGCTTAAAATTTCGCAAGATTTGAGTTTCGATTTTGTCTTAGAGAATCAGGCGCCAAACAACAAAATTCGACTCGAATATGCCGTATATTTCTTAAAGAAAAACGGCACCTCGACTAAAAAAATTTTCCAAATCACAACCAAAAATTTTGCTAAAGGCGTGGTAAGCTTTACCAAAAAACACTCCTTTCGCGATCTCTCAACCAGAAAGCATAATGCCGGTCGGCACTTTATTTCATTGGTTATAAATGGTGTTGAATTTCCAAAACTTCAATTTGATTTAATCACAAAATGACTACGCAAAAATTTGTTTATTCCTTCGGCGACGGTAAATCTGACGGCGATGCTTCGATGAAAAATCTTTTGGGTGGCAAAGGTGCCAACCTCGCTGAAATGTCGAAGATGGGCTTGCCGGTGCCACCGGGACTTACAATCACAACAGAATTTTGCGATTTTTATTACAAGAACGGCAAAAAATTTCCGGCTGAATTAATGCAACAAGTTGAAGCGGCGCTTAAAGGCGTTGAAGAAAAAATTGGTTCACAATTTGGTAACGAAAAAAATCCTCTGCTTTTCTCAGTGCGTTCGGGCGCTAGAGCCTCAATGCCCGGAATGATGGACACGGTTTTGAATTTGGGCTTAAATGACAAAACAGTTTTGGGTTTGGCAGAAAAAAGTAACAATCGCCGTTTCGCTTTCGACTCTTACCGCCGTTTTATTCAAATGTATTCGGATGTAGTTTTGGGTGTGGATCACTACAATTTTGAAGTGATTTTGGATGAGAAAAAACATGAGTTTGGCGCGAGTGCTGACACTGATTTGACTTGCGAAAACCTCGAAGAAATCGTGGCGCTTTTCAAAGCTAAAGTGAAAGAAGAATTGGGTCGCGAATTTCCACAAGATGTGAATGAACAGTTGTGGGGTGCAGTTGAAGCGGTGTTTGCCTCTTGGATGAATGAGCGCGCCATTGTTTATCGCGAACTAAATAATATTCCTGCCGCTTGGGGCACCGCAGTTAGCGTGCAATCAATGGTGTTTGGAAACATGGGTGACACTTCGGCAACAGGTGTGGCGTTCACCCGCAACCCATCAACTGGCGTGAAAGAACTTTACGGCGAATATTTAATCAACGCCCAAGGCGAAGATGTGGTGGCGGGAATTCGCACGCCGCAATCAATTACAATTTCTGGAAAAGATCAGCTTGGATCAGAGCTGCCTTCAATGGAAGAAACCATGCCAGATGTTTTTGCCGAATTGGTAAAAATTTACAAAACGCTCGAGCTGCATTATCGCGACATGCAAGACATCGAGTTCACCGTGCAAAATAAAAAACTGTGGATGCTACAAACCCGCAACGGCAAACGCACGGCGCATGCTGCGGTGAAAATTGCTGTCGACATGGTTGACGAAAAATTAATCAGCGAAAAAGAAGCTTTGATGAGAATTGATCCAGCAAGTTTGGATCAACTTTTGCACCCAACTCTTGATCCAAAAGCTAAAGTTCAAATTATTGCTAGAGGTCTTCCGGCTTCTCCCGGTGCCGCTTCAGGGATTGTTGTGTTTTCTTCCGCAGAAGCTGAAAAAAGATCTGAAAATGGCGGCAAAGTTATTTTGGTTCGTGTTGAAACCAGCCCAGAAGACATCAAAGGCATGCACGTTTCGCAAGGAATTTTAACCGCTCGCGGCGGCATGACATCTCACGCAGCAGTTGTTGCGCGTGGCATGGGAACGCCTTGTGTTTCTGGCGCGTCTGGACTTCACGTTGATCATGCTGGCAATTTTTTCACAGCTGGCGGCGTTAAAGTTAAAGAAGGTGAAACCATTACCATTAACGGTTCAACGGGGGACGTAATTCTTGGTGAAGTGCCAACTCTAAAAGCAAATCTTTCAGAAGATTTTCAAAGAATCATGAAATGGGCTGACGAGGTGAGGGTGCTTAAAATTCGTACCAACGCTGAAACGCCACTCGATTGCCAAGTGGCGCGCGATTTCGGCGCTGAAGGAATTGGTCTTTGTAGAACTGAACACATGTTTTTTAGTGAAGACCGCATTATTGCAGTGCGCGAAATGATTTTGGCGGAAGAGCTTGAGGGCAGAAAAAAAGCCTTGGCAAAATTGTTGCCAATGCAGCGTAAAGACTTTGTTGAGATCTTTAAAATCATGGCTGGATTGCCTGTTACGATTCGTTTGCTTGATCCGCCTTTGCACGAATTTTTGCCACACAAAGACAGCGAAATTGCTGAAGTTGCAAAAGCCGTGGGCGTTGACGTGAGCTACGTAAAACACAGAACTAACCAACTTCAAGAACAAAACCCAATGTTGGGGCATCGCGGTTGCCGCTTAGGAATTTCTTATCCAGAAATTTACGAAATGCAGGCCAGAGCGATTTTTGAAGCTGCGGGAATTGTTAAAAAAGAAACTGGCAAAGATGTGCTTCTAGAAATCATGGTGCCATTGGTTGCAACCCGCAAAGAGTTGCAAATTTTAAAAGAGTTAATCGTTGCAACTGAAGCAAATGTTGAAAAAGAAGCCGACACTAAACTTAACTACATGGTTGGCACGATGATCGAGCTTCCTAGAGCTGCCTTGATCGCCGACCAAATTGCAAATGAAGCGGAATTTTTCAGCTTTGGAACCAACGACTTAACTCAAACTACTTTCGGATTGTCTCGCGACGATTCGGCAAACTTTTTAGGCCACTACCAAAAAGCCGGAATCCTAGAAAAAGACCCATTCGCCGAACTAGACCAAGAAGGCGTTGGCGAGCTAATCAAAATCGCCGCCGCAAAAGGCAAAGCGACCAGAAAAGACATCAAACTAGGAATCTGCGGCGAACACGGCGGTAACCCAGCCTCAATCGAATTCTGCCACAAAGTTGGCTTGAACTACGTGAGCTGCTCACCTTACCGCGTGCCTATTGCGAGATTAGCGGCGGCTCGGGCAGCGTTGTAAAAAATTTATGACTGATTTGTTGTTTAAATTTTCAACCCTCTTTCTCGGCTTTATTGGAATTGCCGGAGCCTGCGTAACTCATTTTTTGAATAAGAAAAAAGAACGCGAGTTCCTAACTTTAGAACAAAAGAGAAAGAGATATAAATCATGTCTTCTATTCATGGATGCTTTTTTTACCCCTAAAAACATAAAGTATCTCTCAAGTCGTCACCCAGATATACATTGTGCCAACGATATTATTCAGTACCTAAAAATGGAGTTTCATGAGATGATTCTCTACGCTTCGGATGGGGTAGTTTTTGCGGTAAAAGATTTTATAGAAAATCCCGGGAGAGAAAATTTCTTAAGAACGATTTTAATCATGAGAAAAGATCTTGGATCGACAAAAGATAAGGATTTTACGGTAGAAAGAATCAGATTAAATATAACAAGCCATTAGCAGAACGGGGTTTGTAACTCCGTTCTCACGTTCAGTCCTCATCAAGAAAAAATTCAAACTTAAAATTAGGCATGAACTTTAAGGCAGGATTGCAAATTCCGCCTTGCTCTATCTCACTCGATGTCATGCTGAATAACTTTTTTTAATACTTCAAAAACTTCTCCACTGGTTTTTCAATGCTGTCAAAGCGTCCGTTGCCAACGCGCAATACCGCTAAATTTCTTTGCACTAAACCATTGGGTAAAAATCTGAAAGTGCCGTCAATGCCACTAAAGCCATTAATTGGCGGGTTTACTGGATTGGTGAAATCATTAATTGTCGGAACTTCACCTTTCTGGCGATCAATCAATTTTGAAATTGCCGCGACCAAATCGTAAGTGATTGAAGAAATTCTCGGCGGAAATTTATTGTAAGTTTGGTAATAATTTTTTTCAAAAGCGCGGAACTTTTCGCTTTCAGGAGCTGCAAACCAAGCATCAAGTAAGTTGTAATCAGAAAGCGTAGAAGAGTCATCCCACTGATTGGTGCCGATAATTTGAAAATCTCTCTCGTCTTTATTTTGTGCTTTAATAGCTGCGACAATTTTTGACAAAATTTTGCCTGATTCCGGAATCATGATTACTTGCGAATAAGTGCGGTCAGATTCGCTGGTGGCAGTTTTTTTCGATTTTTTTGAGTGAGGCGCAACTACAAAAGCGTTAACCACGTGGTCGGCAATGCGGTCGACATCTTTTTCGTTTGATTCGTAAAATTCAGCAGTCACGAAAGTTCCGTCACGGCTTTTAACGATTTTTTTAAACATTGCAGTCACGGTGTTGCCGTATTGGCTGTTTGGCGCGATGATTGAAAAACTAAATTTCCCTTGGGCCAATGAATAGCCGACAATCTTGTCAATTTGGGCTTCCAACAACATTCCGGCGAGAAAAATTCCACCTTCATTAGTGGTTTTCCCCATTAGCAATTGATTGTTGGAAAGTGAAATTACGGTGATTTTATTTTTCTTAGCAGAGCTTTCGATTGCTTCAATTGATTGGCTGAAAACTGGTCCGATGACAATTTTAATATTACGTTCAACAACTTCGGCAAAGGCTTTTTGGGCTTCTTGTGCAGTCTCTTTAGAATCGATTAAAATCAGCTCAACATTGTGATTTAAATCATTTTCAAAAAGTGACATTGAGGCTGCGTTGAAAAGGCTCCAGCCCAAATCTTTATTCTTACCACTAAAGGGTAAAAACAGTGCAACTTGCACCTTTTTTTGCACTGCTTTTTGAGTGTTTAATTCGCGCGATTCAAATTGTTGGTGAGTTTCTGGAGTGTTAGAGTTTTCTTGAGATTTTTGTGATGAGTTTTCTCTAAAAATTTGCGCTATTCCAGCCTTGTTAGATAAGGGTTGACAGCTGGCGAGCGCAAGCATTAAAAACAGCGAAAATATTTTCATAAAAAAGGACGAAAAAAATTAAACTAAGCAAAGCTCAATCATGCAGGATTACCTTACAAAAACTCAAGAAATAAAACTGGAAAATGCGCTCTACGTTGTGGCTACTCCGATTGGCAATTTAGGCGACATTACAATGCGCGCCCTGCAAGTTTTAAATGAAGTTGATGTGGTGGTTTGCGAAGACACGCGAATTTCGGCAAAACTTTTTGCCGCTTACAAAATCAAAGAAAAAAAACTCTTCACCTACAACGACCATTGCGACGAGAAAATTCGCAAAAAAATTCTCGAATGTTTGGTCGGCGGCAAATCGGTGGCTTTGCTTTCTGACGCGGGAACACCCCTTATTTCTGATCCTGGTTACAAATTAATTAATTTTTTGCGCGAGTTTAATCAAAAAATTATTCCGCTCCCTGGAGCCTCTTCAGTGACGGCAGCGCTTTGTGCGTCGGGCCTGGCTTGTGACAATTTCTTGTTTGTTGGTTTTTTGCCGACCTCAAAAGTTCAAAAAGAAAAACTGCTAAAATCTTTGCCGAAAAATTTTACTTTTGTAGTTTTTGAGTCGGCAAACCGCGTGGTTGAAAGCCTTGAGATGATTTTTGAAACTTTGGGAAACCGCAATGTCTGCGCCGCGCGCGAATTGACAAAAATGCACGAAGAAATTGTTTCTTGCGAATTAAGCAAATTAATAAAATTCTTCGCTGACGAGCCGCAGAAGCTGCGTGGAGAGTTTGTGATCGTGGTTGAAAAAGCCGATAAAAATGAAAAATCTTTTAGCGAAGAAGAGCTAAAAAAAGAAATTTCCAAAGCGATTGCGGCGGGACAAAGTTTGAAAGATTTGTCGCAGAATTTGGCTGAAATTTACGACACCGGTAAAAAAGAAATTTATAAATTAGCGCTAGAAATTAGCCGGAAGTAACAGAATTTTTAATTTTAAAAGATTTAGAAAATGCCTTCAAATAAAGAGACGCCAAACAACACAAAACTTAAGACTCAGGACGCAGAAAATCTGGATCCAAGTTCGCAATCTTCAAGTTCACAATCTTCAAAAAAACGTAACAGCACCTCTGTAAAGAAAAATTCTCAAGATCTAGAGAGAATAGCGCTGGCAACGGCGGAAAGAGAAAGTAAAAATAAGAAGAGGTTAGATCGTCTAATGCCACTCATTGATGACTTAGGAGAGCAAGCTTTTCAAATGCTTTTTTTAGACAAGGCGGAAAAGATCGATATTAGTAAAGCCTCAGAAGAATTAAGTAGAATCGCAGATCAATTGTTAGATCAAAGTGAGATAGAAAAATTTAAGGCGACGCCGCAATATTTGAAGATGTATTTGGCGGAAAAAGAGCTTAAAAATTTTTCTGAGGCTGACAAAGAAGACAGTGATTCTTATGTAAATACAACGCCGCAGGTTAGAAAGTTAGTGCTGGTGAATCAATCGGCTATGCCTCTGACAATTACACAAGAGCAATTACAAAATCAATTAACAGAATTACGCCAGGAAAAGCCATCAACCGAAGAACAATTATTGCAGTTTAAGATTAGGAATCGTCCGGATTTAATAACTCTTCATCAAGCAATTCAAAGGTCACAATGGTTAAACATCGCTTTTGATGAGGCCCCTGCTAAGAGAGAAGTTGGTGCAGAAAGAAGGCGCTTATATGCTGATATATGTAAGCAAGAGGCAGATAATAAAAGAAAGGCAGATACTAAAAGAAAGTTTGATCTAGGTCGAACTTATGAAGATAATCAGGCATTACAGAAGATCAGATTTGATGAAGAGACTAAAATAAAAAAAAAGTTAGATGATCTTAAGCTTATTGATCCTATTGAGCGAACTAATCTAGTTGCAACTATCCGAACTCTGACCGACCAAGCTATGTCTGAGGAGTCAAAAAAAGATCGTGATTATGAAGCAGAAAGGCGTAAAAGGATAGAAGCTCGTCGCAATGAATTGCTAGGTAAAGTTAATGGAGATCGCAGCAAGGCTTTAGTATTTGAAAGATCTCAGGCAGTGGTGGAATTTATTAGAAGTAACGAAATAACTGGTGACGGTAATCAGATCCCTAGAAGAGACGCTGCAAAACTGAGGTTAAGAAACCTAAATGCTGCAATAGAAAACGAATTCTTTGATAATTCAGTATTTCCATCCGATCCTGCTGCTTCAATGAAAGACTTTTCTGAAGAAATGTCTGATCCGCTTTTGACCCCAATATTTCAAGCCTACGCGACAACTAAGTGGTTAGAATTAAGGTATAAAAGCACCGGTCCTGTGACCAGGGATGCAAATTTTAAGAAAATGGAAGCTTTGATATCAGATGCTCCATTTTCTGATAGAGGTAACTTGGATCAAGGTGAGCAAGCTGAATTAGATGCGTTGAAAACTGATTTTACTGCACGCACAGGAAGAGCTTTTAATGCTTCGATGTTGCAGGCGTGTGAAAGTGGGCAAATCCCTGACGACGTGCGAAAAAAAATGCTGCAGCCGATGACTAGCTTGGCTTTGGTTACTTTCAGGCTAGAAGCAAAAAAAATTGCTAATCAGAAGAAAGTTGCTCTACAGAAGCTAGAAAAAGAAGAGTTTGATGCTGCGAATGTTCGTCTGGAACAGGAGATGAATGAAGCTTTGCAAGCATCTACAAACTCTCTTAAAATAGTTGGAGGTCAGCTATTAGCTTTAAAAAATAATTTCAAACAGGACCTTGATTCAAGACAAGGTCTATTCCCACAGAATACTGTGGAGGGAATGCTCAGAGCTTTAAATGAGAAAATTGAGAAAGATGATAAATTGTTGAGTCCAGGATCAAGCCCAAGAGGGGGAGAAGAAACAATCAGCCAAACTTTTTTAACTAGCTTTTTGACGCAGGGCTTGAATCACCAGCAAAAAATTGACAAGCTGCAAGAAATTAAATACGAGCTCGATAAAACGCAGCTCCTTTTACAGGAACAAATAGATAGTCTTAAACAAAGAGAAACTGCGCTTGAGAAGGCTGTTACAAATCTGAAAAAAGTTCACGCCAAGTTAGTAACGCTAAAAAAACCTCCATATAACAAGGAAGAGAGCGATAGAAAAAATGCGATTAATCAAAAGCCGAGCTCAGAAGACGAAGATTTGATTCAGGTTTTTAAAAATATTAATCTTGATAAAATACTAGAACAAGATTCTAAACATCTGAATGAGAAGAATCTTTCTCTGGAGACTCTTGATGCTAAAAAGCTAAGAAATATTGCAGATAAGGCTGATGAAATTGAAGCAAGTATAAATGAACAAATAGCGCTAATTGTTGAGGCTCGAGAACTTGAGTTGAAAAAACAATCAGATATAGCTCTAGAAAAACTAAATCAGGTTCGTAAAAATTTGGAGACACTGAAAGAAGAGCCAACTGTTTTGGATTCTGCTCAAATAATGAATTTATATCCTCCTTTTACGAAAGATGGCGAATCAGAATTTGGAGATTTGTTAGAAATTGTGAATTCACAGCACACTACCCAACAAGCATTTGATGAAAATAAACAAAAATTCTTAGGCGATGAGCTAGATAAAATAAAAGCAAAAGATGCAAACCAGCTAAAGCCATATGAATCGCAAATTGAATTTTTGAAAAATTTTCAAAACAAATCAGATGCATTAGCTAAGATTTTAGAACATGAAATCAATCGCCTGCGCGACCTGCGACAAGCGGAGCTAAAGAATCTGATGGATAAGGCTGGAGATGCGATGGTGCCAATACATGCGGCAAAAAAAGATCTGGAAGAATTAAGAGTTAATAATCCAAATCTTCTTGACCAACTTCCTGAAAGCCGCTTCCACTCTGAAAGAGCAGTGGTGTTATTTTATAAAGAGGTAGCTTTAGGAGAATGTGCAAAAGACAAGGCTATCGAAATTTTAACACAAGCTATCAACGCTAAACTAACTCTCCAGCAAAGCGATTTGCTAAAACATGTTGTGCCAGAAGCTGAAGCGGCTGTTAAGATTCTTGGCGATGAGTTGAAAAAGGCAAGGAGTGAAGATCTCAAAGACAAAGCACAAGCTGCGCGAGATGCTCTAAAAGACGTTCGCAAAAAATTAATCGAGCTGAAAAATTCTCACCAAATAATAGAATTGGGCGCAAGAAGTAAATTGATGGCGCCAAAGTTAGCAGGGGATGATGCAGATCTAGAGCCAATATTTGGTGAGATAAATCAGTTAGATAAAGCTAAGGCGGATCAAGACTGGGAAAAATTACTAAATGATGCCGTGGAGGCTGACTTAAACTCAACTGAGTTAACTGATCCGAAAGATCAGCATAAAAGGAAGAGCGATTTTTTAGAAAAGCTCGAAGCAAAGGCTAAGGAAGTAAAAGTAGATTTAGATGCAGCTATAAACAGTAAACTAACTGAGCAGCAGGTAGCTAGACGAAAAGAATTAGAGGGACTCAGAGTTGGTCTGTTAGATGATTTTGACAAAATTCGTGAAAAACTAAAAACATTAAAAAATTCTTACCAAGAGCCGGTGGCGCAAAGGGGTCTGTTGTATTCTGATTTAGAATTAAATTCACAAACCCTCGAATTAATACTCAGTAATATTAATGGTAACGTTGGCGAGCCCAATGCTGAAGTTGCTGACGTTGAAGATAAGGCAGCTGATATTTTGGATAATAAGATCGAAGTAGAAAAGTGGAAGCTATCTACTGAAGTTGAGCAGGTTCAGCATAATAGTGCGGTTACATGGATAAGAAATACTAAAGCTAAAACTGCTATTTTTGATAAGGCTTTGCAGGATGAGATAGACAGGCAAAAGAAATTTTTCCTGCAACAAGAAAGGGAAAGGGAAAGACAAAGAGAAGAGGAGAGGGAAAATTTACTACGAGAACAAATGTTGCAGCAAGGCCGGGAGAGAGCGCTTCAAATAGAAGTAGCATCATCATCTCAAGAATCGATTAAGGCTTTAGTGCGCGTTCATGAAAGATTAGATCGCTTAAAAAAAGATCCGTATCAAAAATCGCTGGAAAAAAGGGAAGGATTATTTCCGGCAAGCTTGTCAGAAAAAGGGTCGAATGTTGAATTGATATTTAAGAATATAAATCAAGCTGTTGAAGATGGAAATACTGAAGATGTTGATCAGTTGGCGAGTAGATATTTAAACTCGGCTATTCAGAGCGATATTATGCAAGGTATTAATTTCTCCGAAGATCTCTTAGAAGAATATCATAAGAGGATGGATTTTTTGAAAAATGGAGCAAATTACTGTAATGAAGTCAAAACAAAAGCCATTGAAATCGAAGGGCTGCTAAAAGAAGCGGAGTTAGAAGAATTAAAAGCTATCGCCGCTGCAAGTCTTGTGCCGCTTGATTCAGCAAAGAAAGAATTGGCAGTTTTGGAAGTTGAAAATGTTGATGGTCTTCTAGAGAGCTTGCCGACAGATGGAAGTAATGCTGTCAATGATGTAGCGACAAATCAGGTAAAAGAATTTTATCGGGATTGCAATCTAACAGAGAAGTCAGCAGACGTTAATGCGGCGGCAAAAGCCAGTGTTGAAGCGGCTCTGAATAAGCTAAAATTTGATGCAACTTTCGAAGAAAAACAAAGCTTTCTAGAAGCGATTCCAGAAATAGTTGCGGAGGCTATTAATGTCCTAAGAAAAAGCGCGAAAGAGAGGGAGATGGAGGATTTGATTGATGCCGCCGCTAATAGCTTAGTTCTGATTCATACGGCGAAAGTAAAATTAGCTGTCCTCTCAGATGTTGATTTAACTCTTTTAGATGGTTTGAAAAATCCTGATTCAGCGATTTTAGAGAATGTCCCAGCTCTTGAGGGGGTGAAGAATTTTTACAAAAGTGCTACGATAGATGGGCAAGATGAAAAAAATCAAGCTCACAAATCTATTCTACAAGATCAAAAAATGCAGAATATTGATGGCTTGGTGAACAGTGATGAAGCTTTTGAAGAGGTGAAAAAATTTCTAAGAGCAATTCCGCCAATAGTAAAATTAGCGGCTAAATCTTTAGAGATAGCTGCTAACAGAAAAGAAATGTCCGCGAAAATGACGGCAGAACTTTTAAATAAAGCGATTTTGTATGTTTTGGCGAATAATGCTGCAGAGAATTTGGCGCGAATTCGCGCGGCGAAGAAAGATTTGAAAAATCAAGGCGGTGATTGGTTAGAAGGTCTTGTTAGAGTTGGCGATGAGACGCAAGAAGCTGTCGAATTAGTAAAGAAATTCTACAAAGATGCGCTTTTTAACCAGTCGCAGCAGCTGCAAGCTAAAAAAATGCTTCAAGGCAAGGTTATTGACAATCAAGATCTAACTCCGGAAAAAAAGGAAAAAATACTCCAGGAAGTTGTGGGTGTAGCCGAACGAGCCAATTCGATTTTAAACAGGGCTAAAGAAGTGGAAGAGCTTTCTGATTTGGGTGATGCTGCCGTTCAAAGCTTGATACCAATTCATGAGTTAAAAAGAGGGTTGGCTCTTATCGAAGCTGATAATTCTGATCTGTTGAAAGATTTGCAAGGGGATGATCCTCTTGCTTTCGAGATGGTGTGTCAGTTCTATAAAAATTTGGATGTGGGCGAAGATGCTAAAAACCAATCTGAAAGATCTCTCGAAGAATTTTTTCAACAGAAGTTGCATAATTCTGATTTTGAGACTCAAAAGAAATTTCTTGGAGATGTGCCGGCAATAGCCAAAAAGGCTGAAGAAATTCTAAGAAATGCGCTGCAGAAGTCTGAGGAATATGTGAAAGCTGAGAATCTAGAGTTGGAAGAAGCTTTTGAGGCAATGAATAAAGTTCGTGATAAACTGACAATCTTAAAAGATACTCATGCGATGGATTCGTCAAAAAGAAGGGGTTTGTTGCAAAGAAATTTTTCAGATGAAGATGATAAAGCTCTGCAAGATTTGTTTTACGGGCTAAGCGATGGAGTTGATAATTCTTCGGAATTTACGGCCGAAACAATCAAGCTAGCCATTCCTTTGTCAGATGAAGAAGTAACCCAAGAAAATAAGCATAATTTAGCGATAAAATTTCTAGGAGCTTTGAAAAGAAAAACCGCTGAGATTGAGAAAAATTTACAACAAGAGATCCAACCTAAGGAAGATCTAAAAACACAAGAGCGAGATGCTCAAGAAACAAAGATCCTTGCGGAACAAGAAGGAGCTTCTCGAGGTGGTGGGCCAATGTCAAAAGTGGATTTTATTTATCCTAGCTTTACACGCATAATCCAGAGTTCTGTTACCGAAAGAGATAAGATTTTTTACCCTCCTGTGGAAGGCGTAACTTATAATCGCTGTCGTCCTGTCTTACATGGTGTTACTCAGGAGCAGCAAGAAAGGATTGGTGATAAATTCGATTTTGTAACGACTAAAAGGCCAGAAGATCTGTCTAAAGCTGATGATGTAAAAAGTGAAATAAATAGCCTTATGCAAAGAGCTAATCAAACCCTGAATGTGGAAAAACATTATGGTTGTCTCACTCAACAAGAAATGGCAATTGCGATTCTTTTGGCGATTAAGCATGGCGGTATCATGAGTGGCAACACTGATAGGGATGCGGTTATAAATGATCTGAAAAAAGTGAATAACCTTGCTGAAGATGAAAATGGTCAAACTGATGCGGTCAAACTTTATTTGAGAATGGCGTTATTTGCTGAGAATTTCCAAAAACTTGCAGCAAAAGAGGGCTTTCTAACCGGCAATTCTTACGAAAGTAAATACGCTGCAAAACATAATCAGGAAGTGCAGAAGGGCTTAAGATTAAAAAGATTGCCACCGAATTACTCGCGCGATTTATTTCTCAAAGGCGGTGGAGAAATCGATAAATGGGAAGGGATCTGTGGCAAGATTGATCTGACGGTGGATGTTTTATCTAGGCCAGTAAGTTCGGTTAGTGAGGTTGGGAGTGTTAGTAGGCCGCTTTCGGCTAGTAATTCACTAACATCTAGTAAAGGAGGATCTCAGTTTTAATTAGTTTTTATTTTTAGTTTTTTTGTAAAGGGCATAAGAAATCAAAGTCGTGGCGCAAAATATTGCGCAGGCGACGATGATTTTATGCAGATTTGCTGTGATTAAATCGCGATTTGCGCCAATAAAAAATCCAAGTCCGGCAAGCGCTATTGTCCAAATTGTTGAGCCGAGGCTGGTGTAAAGATAAAATGATTTGAGGTCCATTTTTGCAACGCCCGCTGGTATTGAAATGAAGTGACGAAATCCGGGTAAAAGCCTGCCGATAAAGACGGAAATTGGTCCATGATTTTGAAAAAATATTTCAATTTTTTCGATGGTTGATTCTTTCACAAAAAAATATTTGCCAATTTTAAGCAAAATATTTCGACCAATTGAGGCGGCTAAATAGTAAGTAAATACGGCGCCCGCAACATTTCCGACAATTCCAACAAGTACCGCAATATAGATGTTCATTGTGCCTTGTGCTGCGGCAATTCCTGCTGGAATCATAATTAATTCACTGGGAAGCGGGACTAAAGTGCTTTCCAAAAACATGCCGACAAAAATTCCCAAATAGCCAATTTGATGAATGAAGCTGACGAGAATTTGAATGGTGTAATCTATTAGAGAATGCATGACAAAAAGATAAATTTATTCTGATAAAAACTGGCGAATAAATTTTTCAACATCCAGTTTTTTGTAGCGACTGATGCGTTTTGTTTCAATGATGGAGCGGACTTTATTGTAAGTATTCTGAAGATCGTCATTTACCAGAACATAGTCATATTCATCAAAGTGACTAATTTCGTCGCGGGCTTTGGTCATGCGATCTTGTACAACTTCTTCTGGGTCTTGAGCGCGAGCGCGTAGGCGTCTTTCCAATTCTTGCATTGATGGTGGCAGAATAAAAATTGAGATGACGGCATCTTTCTCAAAATTGTTTTTAACTTGGCGCGCACCTTGCCAATCAATGTCGAACAATACGCAGTTACCGTTTTTTAATTCGCTTGCCACCAAGTTTTTTGGCGTGCCGTAACTATTGCCGAAGACGGTGGCATCTTCCAAAAAATCGTTGTTTTTTTTCATTTCGATAAATTCATCAGTGCTAACAAAGTGATAATGTTGGCCGTGAGTTTCTTGTGGTCGTTGTTTTCTGGTAGTTACTGAAACTGAAAGTTTAATTAGTGGATCATTTTGAATCGTCATGCGGCAGAGCGTTGATTTGCCTGCGCCCGATGGAGATGAGATAATGATTAAAAAAGGCTCGTGATTAATGAACATGTTTAGAAATAAAAAATGTCATGCTGAGCCTGTCGAAGCATGATTCAGGCCCCATGCCTAGAATCATGCTTCGACAGGCTCAGCATGACATCGAGTTTTTAATTTATTTAGAGAGTTTACTCAGAATCTTTAACGATTGAAATATCTGGAGCATCTGGGGCTTTCATGCCAACAACGTGATATCCAGCATCAACGTGCAAAGTTTCGCCAGTCACGCCAGCGCCAAGTTCAGAAAGCAAGAACACACCGGCGCCACCAACATCTTGCAAAGTAACGTTACGACGTAGTGGAGAGTTATACTCGTTCCATTTGAAAATTAGTCTGAAATCGCCAATTCCACTTGCCGCCAAAGTTTTAACAGGTCCTGCAGAAATTGCGTTAACGCGGATGTTATCTTTACCCATATCCATTGAAAGGTAACGAACTGATGCTTCAAGAGCGGCTTTAGCAACACCCATCACGTTGTAGTGAGGCATAACTTTTTCGGCACCGTAGTAGCTCAAAGTAATGATGCTGCCACCACCAGCTTTTTTCATCAAAGGCTCAGCTTCTTTTGAAACTGCAACTAGTGAGAAAGCAGAGATGTTCATTGTATTTACAAAGTTAGCTGGGCTGGTGTCTAAATATTTGCCGCGAAGTTCTTCTTTGTCTGAGTAAGCAATGGCGTGAACTAGAAAATCAAGTTTGCCCCATTTTTTTTCTAGCTCAGCAAAAACTGCTTTAACTGACTCAGGGTCATTAACGTCACAAGGCAAAACGATATCAGATCCAACTGATGCTGCCAAAGGCTCAACACGCTTTTGCAAAGCTTCGCCTTGATAAGTAAAGGCTAATTCAGCGCCATATTTTTTTGCTTCTTCAGCAATGCCCCAAGCAATCGAACGATTGTTGGCAACGCCCATGATTAAACCTTTTTTTCCAGCTAGAATTGTCATGTTTTAAGATTGTTGATTAATGGATTATTCGTAAAGCCAAGGAGTTACTTGTCTGTTACGAGTTTCGAAATTGGTAATTTTGTCGTCTTTTTGCAGAGTTAATCCGATATCGTCAAGACCTTCGATCAAACAATGTTTGCGAAAGGCATCGACCTCAAATTTAAAGACTTTATTAGCAGCGCGAACTTCTTGTTTTGGTAAATCAACGGTAATGCTGTTTGATTGGTCTTCAGCAAATTTAAGTAATTCATCAACTTGCTCAGCTGGCAAAATCACAGGCAAGATGCCGTTTTTAAAACAGTTGTTAAAAAAGATGTCCGCAAAAGATGGCGCGATCACGCAGCTAATGCCAAAATCAATCAAAGCCCAAGGAGCATGTTCGCGGCTTGATCCGCAACCGAAATTGTCGCGCGCCACTAAAATTTTGGCATTGCGATAAGCGGCTTTGTTCAAAACAAAATCGGCAATTTCATTTTCGCTAACATCAAAGCGCATTTCGTGAAAAAGATTTTTGCCAAGTCCGGTTCTTTTAATAGTTTTAAGGAACTGCTTTGGAATGATCATATCAGTATCGATATTAATCAAAGGCAAGGGCGCCGCAATTGATGTGACGGAGATGAATTTTTCCATTCTAGTATTTTGGGAAATTTGTCTTTGTAAGAAATTATTAGAAGGGCGCAAATAAAATCAATTAACCTCTAAATTACAAGTTCATTTTTCTAGCTGACCAACATCGCGCGCAATCTGCGCTTTCAGCTCTTCAAGAGATGTAAATTTTTTTTCTTCGCGAATAAAATCTAACAATTCAACGTGAATTTTTTTGCCGTAAATGTTTTTGCTAAAATTTGGAATGTGAGTTTCAAACAGCGGCAGCAAGCCTCCGGCGATTGTCGGTTTCACGCCAAAGTTGGTAATTGAAGAAAATTTTTGATTTAAATGCGGAATAAAAATTGAGCTTTTGTAAACCCCGAATTTCGGTTTGATGATGTGAGGCTTAACCGCCAAATTAGCGGTTGGAAAGCCAAGTTGCGATGCCAGTTTTCTGCCTTCATTAACCAGGCCGCAAATGGCAAAGTTTTTTTCTAAGCAAAGATTAGCGTCAATAATTTTTCCTTCTGAAATTAATTTGCGAATCAGGCTTGATGAACAATTTTCTTCACAATTTTTTATTGCCGAAATTTCACTCAAAGCAAAATCAAAAACTTTTGATTCTTTTTTTAAAAGTTTGAAATCGCCCTGACGATTTTTGCCAAAAATAAAATCATAACCAATGATTAAATGCTTGAGGCTCAAGGATTTTACTAGAATATTTTTAACAAAATCCTCAGCACTAACCTCAGATAAATTTTGGTCAAAAGGTAAAATAATTACGTAGTCGATTTGGTTTTTTTGAAAAATTTTCAGCTTTTGCGCGAGGCTTGAAATGCGAAAATCATTAGGTTGATTTGGTCTAAAAAAAGAAATCGGATGTGGTTCAAAAGTTAAAATTGCGGATGCTAAATTTTTTTCTTTAGCAATTTTTTTAATCTCAGAAATGATTGCTAAATGCCCCAAATGCACGCCGTCAAAATTGCCGATTGTAAGCGCAAGCGGGGGAAGGGCGGTTTTGATTTGATTGAGGTTTCTAATTATTTGCACTGCGTAATTTTTAAATATCAAATGTCATGCTGGGCTTGTCGAAGCATGATTCGAGGCGCGGGCTAAAATCATGCTTCGACAAGCTTAGCATGACAACGAAATGGAATGTTTAGTATTTAACTATTTAAAACGAATGAAATTTTTTTTGCGATTTTTTTTCTCGGTTTTTTTTCTAAGCGCCCCAGCTCTTGCAGATCAAGGTTTTCGCTACGGTATTTCAACTTTTGGTGATTTAAAATATTCGAAAAACTTTCAACATTTTGATTACGTAAACCCAAATGCTCCAAAAGGTGGGGCAGTAAAATTTGGCGTTGAAGGTGGTTACAATAATTTAAATCAGTTCATTTTAAAAGGTCTCTCAGCGTCAGGATTGTCATACCTCTACGACAGTTTGATGGAGGGAAGTGACGATGAAATTTCGGCGCGTTACGGACTTGTTGCTGAAAGTGTTAAACTAGCTTCTGACAAAATGTCGATCGAATTTCTTTTGCGAAAAAATGCTCACTTTCACGACGGCGTAAAAATCACCGCTGACGATGTTGTATTTACTTTTAATAAGCTGCTTTCTGACGGTCATCCATCTTACAAAATGGCTTTTCGCGATGTGCTTAAGGTCAAAAAAATTAACGACCATTTAGTAAAATTTTACTTTAAAAATAATCACAATCGCGACTTACCAATTTTGGTTTCGAGTTTGCCAGTTTTGCCAAAACATTATTACGAAAAAGTGGATTTTAGCAAAACTACATTAACTCCGCCGCTTGGTTCGGGGCCTTACAAAATCAAAGAAGTGCAACCAAATCGTTCAATTGTTTTTGAGCGAGTAAAAAATTATTGGGCGACAGATTTGCCAGTCAATCGCGGTCGTTACAATTTTGACCAAATCACTTTTGATTATTACCGCGACAATAATGTTTTGGTTGAGGCTTTTAAGTCGCAAAAATACGATCTGCGCCAAGAAAATATCGCGCGCAATTGGGCCAATGCTTACAATATTGACGCGGTAAAAAACGGCGAGATTTTGAAGCAAGAAATCACCCATCAATTGCCCGCGCCAATGCAAACTTTTGTGATGAATTTGCGCCGCGAGAAATTTCAAAACATCGCGCTGCGCCAAGCTCTGACTTACGCTTTTGATTTTGAATGGTTGCGCGAACACATCTTCTACGGGTCTTACAAGCGCACCGAGAGTTATTTTGCCAATTCAGATTTTGCTTACAAAGATTTTCATTTACCTAAATCAAATGGTGACGGATTTAATCGCGACAACTTACTTGCGGCGAAAAAAATTCTCGAAGAAGCTGGTTACAAAATGATTGATGGAAAATTATTTGATCCAAAAAGTGGCGAGAAGGTTGCGATTGAAATCTTAATTGATTCGCAAGCTTTTGAAATGATCGCGGCACCTTTTGTCAAAAATTTGCGCAAACTTGGAATTGCCGCGAAAGCTCGTTTCATCGAGGAAAATCAATATCAAACGCGGGTTAATAATTTTGATTTTGATATTGTGGTTGGCATGTTTGGCCAAGCTCTAATTCCGGGAGATGAGCTTTTTTCTTACTTTCATTCGTCACAAAAAAGCATCAAAGGCAGTCGAAATTTAGCTGGATTAGATGACAAAAAAATCGATGAATTTGTGGAAAAAATTTCTCGCGCCAAAACCAAAACAGAACTAAAAAATCTTTGCCAAGCGCTAGACCAAAGAATGCTTGAAAATTACTACACAGCGCCACAATGGCACAACAACACTCACCGCATTTTATACCGTAACATTTTTGCCATGCCAAGCCAACAGCCGAAATATTCTTTGGCGGTTGATAGTTGGTGGCTAAAACCTCAAAAATAATTTCGATGTTTATTCAAACCGAAGAAACGCCAAATCCGGCAACTTTAAAATTTATTCCAGACGGTCAAATCGTTTTGGAAAACGGCACTGCCGGATTTAAAAACCAACAACAAGCCGCAACAAAATCTCCTCTCGCTTTACAACTTCTTGAAATCTCGGGAGTTGAGGCGATTTTTTTTGGTCGTGATTTTATCACCGTAACCAAAGCGCCAGCTTTGCAATGGCCGCAATTAAAAGCGGAAATTCTTGCAACGATTATGGATTTTTATGTGTCGGGAAAGCCGATCATGTTTGAACAAAAAGTTGCTGAAGCCACTTCATCAGAAGAAGACAGCGAAATCGTCAAACAAATTAAAGAGCTCATTGAAGTTAAGGTGAGGCCAGCTGTCGCAATGGACGGCGGCGATATTATTTTTGACAGTTTTGAAGAAGGAATTGTCAGATTGCAGTTAAAAGGTTCCTGCTCGGGATGCCCAAGCTCAACAATCACTTTGAAAAACGGAATTGAAAATATGCTTAAGCACTACATCCCTGAGGTTTTGGGGGTGGAGCAGATTTTTGAGGATTAGAAATAAATTGTGAAACTGTGACGAGATGGGCCCCGTCATTCGACGGGGTGACACCAAATGTAAAAGTGACGCCGAATGTAAAATTTGTCACCCGTCGAATGACGGGGTCCATCTCGTCACAAATTAAAATTGTAAATAGTTAAATAATCGGCATCCGTAGCTCAACTGGATAGAGTGTTGCTTTCCGAAGGCAAAGGTTGTGGGTTCAAATCCCGCCGGGTGCACCAAATTTTACTAACTCCAAAACTTGAATATTTTTTATGAAACAAAAAATCGTAACAGCAGCGTTAGTTATCATTGGAGATGAAATCTTGTCTGGTCGTACTCAAGACGAAAATTTAAATTTTCTCGCCTGCGCTTTAAGTGAAATTGGAGTTAATCTAAAAGAGGTCAGGGTGGTTGCAGATGAAGAACAAGAAATCATCGATGCGGTAAATGCCGTGCGCAAAAAATATGACTACGCCTTTACTAGCGGTGGAGTTGGTCCAACTCATGATGACATCACCTCAGCAGCAATTGCTAAAGCTTTCGATGACGTTTTGGTAAAAAATGAAGAAGCAGCAGAGATTCTGCTAAAATATTATGGCTTGGATGACATGAATGAAGCGCGCATGAAAATGGCTTACATTCCAAGCAAAGCCAAATTGATCAAAAATGAAATTTTCTCTGCTTCAGGATTTTTAATAGAAAATGTTTTTGTACTTGCCGGCATTCCAAAAATTTTCAAAGCGATGTTCTTTGGCATTAAGCAAGAGATCGTTGGTGGTCAAAAAATTAAATCACAAGAAATCAAAATTTCTTTGCCTGAAGGTGTGATAGCTCAGGTTTTTGCTGAATTGCAGAAAAAATATCCTCAGGTTGTGATGGGAAGCTATCCATCTGATAACAGCACTTCTTTAGTGTTTCGCACGGTTGACTACGCCGCTTTAGATTTAGCGGTTAACGACATGGTTGGAGTTTTGAAAAAAATTCAAAGCGATCCAATTATTGCAGTTTCAAAGTCTCATTAATTTTTAGACTAATGGCCAAACAAGACATCGAAGAAATCATCATCGAAACTGAAGAAGAAAAGGAAGAATATTTGAAATTCATCAAATCCTCGGTTGAGGATGGCGTTTATTTCAAAGACGCTTTGAATTGGTACTTCTTTCGTTACGTTACGCCAATTTGCGACAGAACTTTGTTGATTTTTGGCGCGATTATTGCCTCGGTTGTGCTATTCTTTTTATATCAAATGATCGACAGCGCTCTTCCTTTGGTTGAAAAAGTTCCGGTATTTGTTGCCGCCCAAGATCAGTCGGTTTCTTTTCCTAATATTATTACTCTTAAGCCAAAAAAAGGCGAAGACGGGTACGACCAAGAAATTAAAACCGTCGATGAAGCGGTCATAAAATATCTACTCACAGTTTATATCAAAGATCGCGAATCTTACGACTTTAGCAAAGCTGAAGCTGAGGATGTTAACAGAAAATTTAACCGTCTCAAAAACCTGTCTTCCGCTGAAGAATATCGTAATTTTCAACTGATTATGAGTCCGGATAATCCTGAAAGCCCAATCAAAAACTTTGGTCAGCCGGTTAATAAATTTGCCAATGTTGAGTCAGTGAGATTTATTAGAAAAGAAGCTGCGGGTTTTGCTAATCAGGCTAAGATATTTTTGTCGAATCAAATTCCAAGTGAAGCTGAAGTAAGATTTTCTACCGTGCTAAAAACCGCTTCAGATCAAGGGGCGAAAGAAGAGAAAGAGCGCTATCTGGCTAAAGTTAAATTTGATTTTGAAAGCGTTAAAAAAGACCAAAAAGGGTCGATAAAATTCACCGTTAACAGCTATAAACTCTTCAAGATTAAATGAAAAAATTTCTCTCACTTTGCTTAGTATTTTACGCTTTTGCTTTTGCTGCTTCGGCGGCGCAGATGCCGCGATATTTAGGAACTGAAAAAAAATTTAGAAGCTACATCTATAATCCAAACGACGTTTATCGCTATTTGGGTCACTACACCTATCAAGGCTTTGTCGAGTTTCAAGAAGGTGAAACAATTAGCACAATCTCAATGGGAGATCCGACTTTGTGGATCTTTGAGCGCTTAGATAATCGCCTTTTCTTAAAGCCGGTTGGCGAAGACGGTTCTGAAACCAACATGACTGTGATCACCAATAAGCATGTTTATCATTTTGAGTTGATGGCCAAAGAAGCGAAAGGCATTGCCGACAAAGATTTAGTCTTCGTTGCCAAATTTGTTTACCCTGATGAAAAAGATAAAAACATTGTTGAATTCGCTAAATCCATGCCAACTGACGAGCCCGATATGCGCGATTTGTCGATCTATAATTTCAACTACCAATATACTGGCGAAGCTTCGATTGCGCCGATGAAAGTCTTTGATAATGGCGAGTTCACTTACTTCCAATTTACCAAAAAGAATGCCGAAATTCCGGCAATTTTTGCGGTTGATGCTAATGGCTTTGAATCGCTGATTAACTTCAGATCGGCGGGCAGTTACATCATTGTTGAAAGAGTTACGCCACAATTCACTTTAAGAAATGGCAGTGACATTGTCTGTGTTTACAATACCAACCTTTACACCAACGGTCGCGCTCGACAATCAACTCTGCAAAGCCGCGATGCACCTCGGGTAAATAACTACCCAGATCTTTCTGCCCCCGAAATGCCGGCGGATATGATGATGACTCCAAATCCTAACATGGCTCCGAATTCCAACATGGCGCCGCCTATTCCAGAATCAATGTCGATGCCGATAATGCCTAGACGCCCGGGCAGTGTGTAAATTGAAAAAAATTCCCCCTTTTTGCAAAAAAAATTTTTATGAAAAACGAGATCGCTAACTACAACCACAAAACTGCTGAAAAAAAATGGCAGCAAGCGTGGGAAGAAAAAAATATTTTCAAATTTGACGAAAATTCTTCAAAAGAAAAATATTACGTGCTTGAGATGTTTCCTTACCCATCAGGAAAAATTCACATGGGACATTTGCGCAACTACGCCATTGGTGATTGCGTGGCGCGTTTTAAAAAGTTGCAAGGCTTCAATGTTTTACATCCAATGGGTTTTGACGCCTTTGGTTTACCCGCTGAAAACGCGGCGCTAGAGCACAAAGTTCATCCGCAAAAATGGACTTTGGAAAATATCAAAACCATGAGCGCTGATTTAAAATCAATTGGCTTGTCGCTAGATTGGAGCCGCGAGGTTGTAACTTGCTTGCCTGATTACTACAAACACGAACAAAAAATTTTCCTCGATTTTCTAAAAGCCGGATTGGCTTACCAAAAAGAATCTTTCGTTAATTGGGATCCGATCGACAAAACCGTTTTAGCCAACGAACAAGTAATTGACGGCCGCGGCTGGAGAAGTGGCGCTTTGATTGAAAAGAAAAAATTAAAACAATGGTTCTTAAAAGTTTCTGATTTTTCTGAAGAATTGTTAAGTGAGATAAAAAACCTCAAAGGCTGGGACGAGCGCGTTTTGAGCATGCAAGAAAAGTGGATTGGCAAAAGCGAAGGCCAAATTATTGATTTTAGACTTGCTGCTAATTTGGAGCAAAAAATTTCAGTTTACACCACGCGCCCCGACACCTTATTTGGCGCGTCTTTTATTGGCATTTCGCCGCATCATCCAATCGCGCTAGAATTAGCGCAAAATAACCCAGAAGCCAAAACCTTTATTGAAGAATGCAGTCGCAACGCTGTTGACGAACAAACCATCGAGAAGCAAGAAAAGAAAGGCTTTAAGACTGGTTTGCAGGTGATTCATCCTTTGAATCCAAACTGGAAACTCGACATTTACATCGCCAATTTTGTTTTAATGGAATATGGCACGGGAGCAATATTTGCGTGCCCCGCGCATGACGAGCGCGATTTTGAATTTGCTAAAAAATACGATTTGCCAATTCGTCAAGTTGTTGAAAGCAAAGGCGCGCCGCTGCCTTATCTTGAGGAAGGCGCGATTATTAATTCAGAATTTTTAAACGGCCTAAGTAGTCCTGAGGCCAAAGAAAAAGTTTTTGAAATTTTGGCAGCAAAAGGTGAGTCCACTAAAAAAATTAATTTTCGCCTGCGCGATTGGGGCGTTTCGCGCCAACGTTATTGGGGTTGTCCAATTCCAATTCTTTACTTGGAAGATGGAAGCGTGGTGCCGGTTCCTGAAGAAGATTTGCCGGTTACATTGCCCGAAGATGTTGAATTTAACGGACTTGGAAACCCCCTAGCGCAACATCCAACTTGGAAATACACAACTTACAAAGGTCAAAAAGCGATTCGCGAAACCGACACTTTTGACACTTTTTTTGAAAGCTCTTGGTATTTCCTGCGCTACATCTCGCAACCAACCGACAAAGCTTTTGAAAAAGCTGCGGCCAATAAATTTATGCAAGTTGATCAATATATTGGCGGCGTTGAGCACGCAGTTTTGCATTTGCTCTACGCGAGATTTTTCACCAAAGCTTTGAAAAAATGCGGTTACCTCGATGTCTCTGAACCTTTTGCTAACCTGCTTACGCAAGGCATGGTTTGTCACGCAACTTACAAAGATAAAGAAAGCGGAAAATGGCTTTACCCAAGTGAGGCATCCGAAAAACCAGCTTCTGAGGTTGTGATTGGTCGCAGCGAAAAAATGAGTAAGTCGAAGAAAAACACCGTCGATCCGTCGCACATTGTCGGCAGCTACGGCGCTGATACAGCAAGGCTTTTCATGCTTTCAGACACTCCGGCGTCGCGCGATTTAGATTGGTCGGAAAGTGGTATTGACGGTTGTTGGAAATATGTGAATCGTTTGTGGAAGCTTGTGGCTTCTAACTCTGATTTGAAAGGCGAGGGTGAAGTTTTAAAGCAACATCCAATTACTAAACTCACTCACAAAACTATTTCTTTGGTTACTTCTGAATTTGAAAAAATTGGCTTCAACCGGGCCATTGCTAAGATTCGCGAATTTTCAAATGCACTAGAAAAATTTGAAGTGAAGTCGCAAGAAGATGCTAAAGTCATGAATTTTGCGCTGAATAACTTGGTGATTTTATTTTCGCCAATCATGCCGCATTTAGCGGAAGAATTGTGGCAAAGATTGGGCAATAAAACTTTGGTAAGTGCCGAAAAATTCCCAGAATTTGATCCAAGCTTAATTACTGAAGACGAAGTGGGCGTTGCCCTACAAGTTGCAGGAAAGCTGCGCGCGGTAATTCAAATGCCAGTTGGAACTTCAAAGGAAGAAATGCAAAAACTGGCTTTTTCTAATGAAAATGTGGTGAAATTTACCGAAGGAAAAGAGATTAAAAAAATCATCATCGTGCCCGATAAATTGGTTAATATTGTTTGCTAAGGTTATGAAACAACTGCTTGCGTCGCGGGTTAAAAATTTGGTTTACCGCATCATCAAAGGCAAAACCGTTGGGGTGCGCGCCTTAATTATTAAAGGTCAAAAAACTTTATTGGTAAAACACAGCTACCGCCCGCTTTGGTACATGCCAGGAGGCGGCGTTGATTATAAGGAAACAGGGATTCAAGCCGTGAGGCGCGAGTTAGAAGAAGAGGTAAATATTAGCTGCGAAAATTTTGAGCTCTTTGGTTTTTACCACAGCGAGCAAGAACATCACGACGACTACGTGGCGCTTTACGTAACCCATCTTTCCGAAGATAAATATAAAATTGACGAGCAAGAAATTGCTCAAGCTAATTGGTTTTCTTTTGACGAATTGCCGCAAGATATTTCGCCGGGAACTAAGAGAAGAATTGAAGAATATTTAGGTAAGATGGCAAAGAGTGACAAGTGGTAAGATTACTTAGATTTGAATTTTGCACAGCTGTGCAAAATTGGCTTTTGACCAGCAAAATCAAGGGTTCGTTTTTTAGTTTTAGCAAAAAAGTAATAATTTTATGATCTCTAAAACAAAAAAACTTTTTCAAAAAAATCCTGCCTTCACTGTTTTAATCGCGATTAGTTTTTGTCATTTTCTTAATGATACAATCCAGTCACTGCTTCCTGCGATTTATCCAATTTTAAAAGAAACTTACCACTTAAGCTTCGCCCAAATTGGCTTAATTACTCTGGCCTTTCAATTTACTGCCTCAATTCTTCAGCCCTTAGTTGGCTACTACACTGACAAAAAACCGCAGCCTTATTCTCTAGCTATGGGCATGGGTTTTACCTTGTGTGGATTGTTGCTTTTAGCTTTTGCAAACAGTTTCTACAGCATCCTTTTTGGCGCCATGATTGTTGGCACCGGCTCGTCAATTTTTCATCCAGAATCTTCGCGTATTGCCCGATTCGCTTCAAAAGGAAAATACGGATTTGCCCAATCAGTCTTTCAAGTTGGCGGAAATATTGGCTCGGCCGCTGGCCCTCTACTTGCGGCTTTTATTATTTTGCCACGCGGGCAAATCAGTCTATCGTGGTTTTCGGCTTTAACTTTGATTGGAATTATTGTGCTCTTTAACGTTGGCAGATGGTACAAAGCCGCACATCTCAACACTTTAGCGCGAGTTGCGCCAAGCAAAATTTCACCCGTTTCAAAAAGAAAGGTCGTAATTTCAATCGCGGTTTTAGCACTGCTAATTTTTTCAAAATTCTTCTACACCGCTAGCATTAATAGCTATTACACCTTCTATTTGATTGATGTTTTTGGCATTTCAGTGCGCAGCGCACAATTGCATCTTTTTATTTTTTTAGCCTCGGTGGCGCTTGGAACCTTGGTTGGCGGCATTGTCGGTGATCGCTTTGGTCGCAGAACCGTAATCTGGATTTCAATTTTAGGCGCGCTGCCTTTCACGCTGATGCTGCCTTATGCTAATCTTTTTTGGACGGAGGTTTTAAGTGTGATTATCGGTGTGATTATTTCTTCAGCCTTTTCAGCAATTTTAGTTTACGCCCAAGAGCTAATTCCGGGAAGAGTTGGAATGATCTCGGGATTATTTTTTGGATTCGCCTTCGGTGTTGCCGCAGTTGGCGCTGCAGTTCTTGGCAAAGTTGCCGATTTAACCAGCATCACTTTCGTTTATCACATCTGCTCATTCTTGCCCGCGATTGGCTTGCTGACTTGGTTTTTGCCCAGTGTTGAGAAGAAGCAATAACTATTTGTAAGGTGGAAAATCCCAGCTTTTTGGTGAGCCGGTGAAAATTTCAAAACCGTCGCGAGTTACACCAACTGTGTGCTCGAACTGAGCGGATAAAGATTTTTTCCCGGCGGTGAAATCAGTTGTAGTTGCAACCCACTGCGCTTTTAACTTTTCAGCCTTTTGATCTGGAGCCTCTTTATTGGCTTGGTAGAATTTAGTTTTGTAATTGCCCTCGTTAATCATTGGCTCGATCGTAAAAAACATTCCTTCTTCCAAAATCACTTCGCGGCCTTTTTCAAAATAATGCAGCACGCTTGGCTCAGTGTGAAAAACTTTGCCAATGCCGTGGCCGCAGAAATCTCTTACAACTGAAAAGCCGTGTTTTTCGGCGTAGTTTTGAATCGCGGTGCCAACATTTGTAAGAAGTACACCAGGTTTTACCTGCTCAATTCCCAACATCATTGAATCGTAAGTAACTTGGCAAAGTCTTTTGGCTTTGATCGAAGGCTCTCCCGCAAAATACATGCGACTAGAATCGCCGTGCCAGCCGTCTAAAATTACCGTGACGTCAATATTTATAATGTCGCCTTTTTTCAAAATTTCGTCGCTAGGAATACCGTGGCAAACCACATGATTTAGTGAAGTGCAAATTGATTTAGGAAAGCCTTTGTAATTAAGTGGGGCAGGGATCGCGCCGGCAGCTACAATTTTATCGTGGCATAAATTATTTAGCTCATTTGTGGTAACATCTACCTGAACGTAAGGCGCGATAAAGTCTAAAATTTCGGCGGCTAATTTTCCGGCAGCGCGCATTTTTTCAAAATCGGCTGCAGTGTGAATTGTGATTGGCATGAATTTTTTGTTGATTTGCTTAAATGCCGCACCTAGGTTGCGCGGCCTTCTTACTACTTTCCCAAGCAAAACTAAATTTCAATTTCACAATGGCAAGAATTACCGTTGAAGACTGTGTAATAGTCGTACCAAACCGCTTTGAGCTTTGTTTAATCGCAAGCAATCGCGCTAAAAGCATTTTGTCTGGTTCATCGACAACCCTTGATAATAAAGAGAAGCCAGCAGTTATTTCCCTTCGTGAAATCGCTGAAGGATTGGTTGATGTTGAGGGTGTTAGACGCAATATCGTGCGCTCAATTAAAAATCGTGGCGGCGTTGAAATCGTTTCTTCAAACGAAGAAGTTACCGAAGCAGTTAACGAAGAATCTGAGTCAAGTTTAGTGTTGAAAGATAATACTTTTGTTGACGAAAACATCCAAGTTGATGACTAGTTTTTCAAAAAAACTCGAAGAAATCATCCGCGTTGACCACGCGGGTGAAATGGGTGCAAAGGTGATTTATGATGGCCAGATGGCGGCATTAAAATTAAAAAAAGATGATGAGACGCTTCAATTAGTGAAGCATATGAAAGAGCAAGAAGATGCGCATTTCGATTACTTCAACTTAGAAATTAAAAGACAAAAAATTCGCCCAACAGTGATGCAGCCAATTTGGAAAATTGGCGGTTTTGCCTTGGGTTTTTTTACGGCACTCGCCAGCAAAAAAGCGGCAATGACCTGCACTACAGCAGTTGAAGAAGTGATCGACGAACATTACCAAGAGCAGGTTGTGGCACTTACCAAAGAAGAGAATTTTCTTGATGAAAATCAGAAACAAGAAATTGAGCAGCTAAAAGAAAAAATCGAAAAATTCCGCTCTGAAGAAATAGAGCATCGTGACATTGGTTACGAAAATAAAGCGGCGGAGCTAAGTTGCTTCAAGCCGCTTTCGGCTTTTATTAAATGCGCCACCAAGTTTGCAATTGCAGTTTCGAAGAAAATTTAAGCCCCAAACTTCTTTTTCAACTCAATCATTTCCAAACAAGCGTAAGCTGCAAACCCACCCTTATCTTTTTTAGCAGGATCTGCGCGATCCAAAGCTTGAGTCTCGTTTTCAACAGTAATAATTCCGTAGCCAATTGCCAATTTTTCTTTAAAAGCCAGCTCATTCAAACCTCGCGCACTCTCGCCGCAGACGTAATCGTAATGTGTTGTTTCGCCGCGAATCACGCATCCCAAAGCCACGTAGCCATCATATTTATCAAAGCCTTTAAATAGTGAATTTTTGGCGCCTTTAGCTAAAGCAATTGCTGCTGGAATTTCAAAAGCTCCCGGAACCGAAATAACTTCGTAACTAGCCCCAGATTTGGTGATTTCAGCGGTGGCGCCTTGCAACAGCATTGCTGAAATTTTGTCGTAAAAAACGGCCTGCACGATTAAAATTTTTGACATTGTTTTTGATTAATTTTGTTGAATAATTTTCACCCCTCGCTTTTTTAATTTTCATTTCCTCAATGCTCAACATTTTCAACCTATTTTTATTTTTGCTGGCGTTGTGGATCATCTTTATGGTGGCAGCTAGCAAGGTTTCGTGGCTTTACATATTTTTTGGAGTTTTGGCTGCGGGATTAGTTAGTGTTTCATCTTTTCGTCTAAAATTGATCGAAGAAAAAAGCGAATTACTGCATTTGAGTTTTGGTTTCTACCGCCATTTTTCGCGGATTTTTTTTCAAAGTTTCTTTAGTTCAATTAAGCTCATTATTAACTTGGCTTTGACCAGAGAACCTTCGCATCCGCTAGTTTACTCTGTAAAATTCGATCCAGAAAACACCTTTAATCCCGCGCTACTAATGGCTAGTTTCAACATGACTTGCGGCCTTTTTTGTATCGGTGTCAAAGATGGCGAAATTTTGGTTCACGCAATTGATGAAGCGCATTTCAGAAAATTTGATCTAAAAAAAACCTGCAAAAGTTTGAATAATGTTAATGACGATAATTTGCTTTAGATGATGAGTGAAATTGCAGAAAAAATCAAAAAGTTAATAGCTGAAATAGCCAAGCATGACGAAGCTTATCATACTTTAGATGCTCCACTAATTGCTGATTTTGAATATGATGAATTGCGTAAAAAATTAGAAAAATATCGCGAGGAATTTCCACAACTTTTTGCTCGCGAAAAAGAAAAAGTTGGTGGAAAAGCTTTGGAAGGTTTTTCTAAAATTACTCACAAGAAACCAATGCTGTCACTAGCTAACGGTTTTTCTGCAGAAGACATTTCTGATTTTTTTGATCGCGTAAATCGCTTTTTAGGATTAGATAAAAAAGAAGAAGCAGTTGATTTATTTAGTTTTTCTGCCGCACCAAAATTAGAATTTTTCTGCGAAACAAAAATTGATGGTCTGTCTTTTTCAGCGCGTTTTGAAGATGGAAAGCTAATGCAAGCAGCCACACGCGGCGATGGATTTGAAGGCGAAGATGTTACGCAAAATATTAAAACTTTGCAAAATTTTCCGCAGCTTTTGCAAGGTGCACCACAAGTTTTAGAAATTCGCGGCGAAATTTACATGGGCCGAAAAGATTTCGAAGAGCTAAATGCCAGACAAGAAGAGCAGGGCGCTAAGATTTTTGCCAATCCACGCAACGCCGCGGCAGGATCGATTCGCCAGCTTGATCCAGCAATTACCGCCTCGCGAAAATTAAGCTATTTTGCTTACGCCTTGGGGGATTTTTCTGATGATTTTATCTGCAATTCTCAAGATCAGCTGCACAAGAAATTGCGCGAGTTCGGATTTAAAACTGAGCCACATTCCAAGGTGTGCCGCGGCATTGATGAGGTGATGGATCTCTACCAAGAAATTGCTGATTCGCGCTACCAGTTTGACTACGACACAGACGGCATGGTTTACAAAGTTAATGATTTTGCCTTGCAAGAGCGTTTGGGGTTTGTTGCGCGCAGCCCGCGCTGGGCGATTGCGCATAAATTTGCGGCAGAAAAAGGCAAAACCGAAATTGAAAATATCGTGATTCAAATTGGTCGCACTGGCGCTTTAACGCCAGTTGCCGAGCTTGCCGCAGTGAATATTGGCGGCGTTGTGGTGTCGCGCGCCACGTTGCACAATCAAGATGAAATTGCTCGTAAAGACATTCGCATTGGCGATTTGGTTTTGATTCAAAGGGCGGGGGACGTGATTCCGCAGGTTTTAGAAGTTGATTTGGAAAAAAGAAAAGCCGAATCAGTGCCTTTTGTTTTTCCAAAAAATTGTCCGTCTTGCGGCTCAGAAATTGTTAAAGTTGAAGATGATGTGGTGTTGCGTTGTGAAAATGGTCTTTCTTGTGAAGCGCAGTTGAAAGAAACGCTTAAACATTTCGTTTCTAAAGATGCTTTTGACATTACGGGGCTTGGCAAAAAGCAGGTTGAGAACTTTTTTTTGGAGGGGCGCGTTAAAAGTTTTGCTGATATTTTTTGTTTAGAAAAAAATGAAGAAACTTCCAAAAATCCGCTACGCAAAAAAATTGGTTGGGGAGCAAAATCGGTCGATAATTTATTTGCCGCAATTGATGCCAAGCGTCAAATTTCTTTAGAAAAATTTATTTACGCGATTGGAATTCGTCACGTTGGCGAAACAACTTCGAAAGTTTTAGCACAGCATTTTATTTCCAGCCGAAACTTTTTTGATGTTATGATAAGCTTGTCAAAGCATGATTTGGAAGCTTTGAGCGAGAATCAGTTTTACCAAGATTGCGTCGCAATTGATGGAATCGGCGAAAAAATGGCACAGGCTTTAATCGATTATTTTCGTGATGACAGAAATCTCAAAATGGTTTTTGACCTTGAAAGCGAATTACAAATTGCAGATGCTAAACTAAAGAATTCTGATTCGAAATTTGCTGGAAAGTCAGTGATTTTTACGGGCACTTTAGAAAAAATGACGCGCGCCGAAGCTAAGAAAAAAGCCGAAGATTTAGGTATGAAAGTTGTTGGTTCGGTTTCTAGTAAAACAGATTTTGTAGTGGCGGGAAGTGAGGCGGGATCTAAGTTGAAGAAAGCGAATGAGTTGGGCTTGAAAGTGTTAAATGAAGAAGAGTGGCTGGAGTTGATCAAATGAAACGACTGCCAATTTTTTTTATAAAACTTTACCAATTAATTCTCTCACCGCTGCTTGGAAATTACAAATGCCGCTTCACTCCGACATGCTCTAATTACATGATTACTGCAATCGAGAAAAAAGGTTTGATAAAAGGTTTATTCCTTGGAATTTGTCGGCTTTTAAAATGTCACCCTTTTTCCAAAAAAAGCGGATTTGATCCGGTGGAATAACTTAGTATTAATGTTGCAAACACTCCTCCTTCTCATCTCTATAATTTTCTCTTGCGAGGCTTTTGCGCAAAGCAAAGTTCCGCAAAGCATGGAGCAAATTAACGCTACTTTGAAAGCTAGAAAGGCAGAGCTTGATCCGTTTGGCGGCAAGAATGTCAAAGTTGATTTGGAATCTTTGGGTTTGGACGATGTTGATAAAAAATCTGGTGCTTTGCCACTTCTACCAGAGCCGCCAAAGCAAGAATTGCCGCCGGTTTTGCCTGATGCTCCAGAAGTAAAGTCAGATCTAAAATCTACCACAAAACAACCGCAGGTAAAATTTGTACAACCCGCCCCGAAAGATCCAGAACCTGTCTTAGAGCCATTGGTGGCGACAAGCAAAGAAGCAGACAAGCAAGCTGAGGCAAGTTTTACCGATAAAATTAGCAATTTTTTACAAAAAGGTGTCGACAAAGTTAAAGTATTGCCTCAGGAAGTAAAAGACGTGGTGGCGCCAGCTCCGGCAACAGAATTAAAGCCGGAAGATATGGCAGTTGGAGCAAAAAAGAAGACAGAAAAATATGTTAATTCAAAAAAGAAGCGTGATTTGAAAAAGCGTTTAGAGGCAGAAAAGCGTCAAAAACTTTACGAAAAAAAGCATCGCGAAAAAGCCAAAAAATTACGCGAATTACGTGCTAAATATTTGCTGAAATTTGAAGATAGTGCTCAAAATTCTGAGGCAGAAAATGATGAAAATTTGACAGAAGACAAAGAAGAAAAAATTGTGCCACAGAAAAAAAATCTGAATCGATTTATTTCAGATGAACCTCCTGCGCCCCCTATTATCAACCGTTTCCGCACCGCTGACAATTTGCATATTCCATCTCCGCTAACCGACCAAGAAAGAATAGCGATTCTATTTGACGCAGTGGCAAGTGGTAGTGTTGCTTTTTTTAATAGCGCTTACAAAGATATCGAAAATCCAAATGTAAAAAATCAAATTGGTGACACGATTTTAACTTACGCAATCTTGTTGCAGAAGTATCCGGTGATGGCGTCGGTTTTGGCTCGCGGAGCTGATCCGAATTTGCCAAACAACCTTGGATATTCTCCGCTAGATATTGCTATTGAGTTGCTTGACATCAAGGCGTTGGAAATTTTGGTAAGTAATAAAGCGGACATAGAGTATATCGATTCATTTGGCAGAACTTCCTTGATGCATGCGGCGCGAGTTGGCTTTTTGCCTGCTGCCGAACTACTTGTGTCGAAAGGTGTTGATGTCAATGTAATGGATAATGATGGCTTTACGGCGCTATCAATTGCCTATCGTCACAAGAAAGAAATCATCGTTAAATTTCTTTTGAAAAACGGTGCTAAACCTTGGATTGAAAAACCATATAATCCCGAAAAACAATCTTTGATACAGGAGCTTGAAAATCGCTGGAAATAGTAAATCACCGGCAATAGTTTTTTGTTATAAATCAATTCTTCACTAAATCAAAAATTATGATCAAATCAATAAACGGATCCGCCCTTAATTTTAAAGGCCCCAACAGTATTTTATTTGGCGGAATTTTGCTGCTTACTTGCGGTGTTTTTTTGACTAGCGAATCGATTCGCGCACAGATGGCAAATCTTTATAGTGAATCAAGTGATCAAGTTGCTGGAATTAACTCATTAATGTCAGCTGCAGCCAATAATGATTTGGCTGGTATTAAATTTTTTAGTAAAGCTGGTGCGGTGCTAGTTAACCAAAAAAACTTTGGTGGCGCGACAGCTCTTCACATTGCAGCGCGTGAGAAAAATTTGGAGATCGCGAAAGTTTTGGTTGAAAATGGCGCAGATGTAAATGCTGCCGATAATGAAGGTTGGACACCTTTGATGAGATCTTCTTTGGCTGGGGATGTTGCTTTAGTAACTTTCTTATTGGAAAAAAATGCTGATGCGAGTGGCATCAATTCAGCTAATGAATCTGCAATCATGCAAGCTACGCAATCTGATTGTGATAAATGCTTGGCGGTGATGTTTGAGAAATTCAATTTCATCAAAATGATGGATGCAAAATTGCTAACTCAACAAATTGCTGATTCCTACGCGGTTGCTAGAAATCATGAAAATGATGTAGTTCAAAAGCTTTTGGGAGACTATCTCGAAAGATCTGCAAAAATGGCGAATTTGTCTGGAGCGCAAGATGAAGTTTCTGAGCCAGTGTCAACTCAGGTTATGAATATTACTGCAAATCCTTCATCTTCAGCTTCACAAAAATCGCTTTTGAAAAAGTTTAAATTTACCAGATCTTCTTCGGGAGTAATTAGCTCGATTGAAAAAGCCGAGCCAGTTTCAATTCAGAAAAAAGAATTGGCAAATATCACATCTTTTCCGGTGAAAGAGCAGTCGCTTAATGATCCAAAAGTTTCTTATAAGTTTATTGGTGGGCAGTCGAAAGCAGAGCAGGGCAATAAGGTCATGTCTTTGATTCAAGCTGGTCAAAAAGCAAAAGCTGCAACAGTTACTGCTCCAGCTACAACTGGAAATCGTGTGTTTAAGTTCAAAAAGATGGAGCCAGTTGAAGAGCCTGCTGATTTGGTTGTAAAACCTCAGGCTGTTGAAGAGGTTAAGTCTTTAAATTACACTTCATCTTCAAATGGGACTTTTAAATTTAAGCAAGGTGAGGGAGCTAAGGAAGTTAAAAAAGTTGAGGCAGCAAAGCCAAAAATCACTTCTACAAAAACTCATGATCTTGAAGTTGTTGTACCGGTGTCTGAAGTGAACAACTAGTCGATTTTGACCAAAATTAGAAATATCAAAAAGCCCCTGAGATTTTTCTCAGAGGCTTTTTTTGTTGCTTGCTTCAGACTTTCTCTGCAATCACTCTTGATGATGCTTTTTTTAGTCTGTCATTAATATCGCCCCAATCATTTGAATTTGGTGGCTGTTCGACTAATATTTTTTCTACATTTGTGTCATCAATATGATGAAGCATTTCGTAAAGTTTCTTCGCATATTCTTCTTTTGTAACTGGCATTTGGTAAAATGAGGCGCCTGGACCTTCTCTAATTATTGAATGATGCATAACCGCAATATTTCTTTCCCTCTCAATGCAGATCTCTAGTTCCTTCTTTGAAAGAACGAACAAAGGTTTTTCAGGCTGATAATGCGGCATAATGAAAAAAATGGGTGGCTAAAAAGTTGATTTTGCTCTTTGTTTTCAAGGCTATGCAAAGTTTTTCTATTTTCTCTAAATAGAAATGGCTAATTTTTGTCTAAAAAACATGAGTAAAAAATTGTCCAAAATGTTGTTTATTT
>CANEVP010000006.1 GCA_947442475.1 Rickettsiales bacterium | reverse complement strand
CTTTTAACTTCAAAAGATTGGTAGTTCTAGCTGGATCAGCTCCGCCGCCGATCTCAACTTGAACAAGGGAAAGCTGCGCCTAAAAACCAAAAAACAACCAAAAATTACCAAAACTGCGAACCAAAACGCAGAAAAAATCAAAAAAATTCCAAAAAAATTGAGTAGGAAATTTCTAAAAGTTCTGAGTTAGATTTTTTTAGTTTAAATTTTTTTGGAAGTTAGATTTGCGACGGGCTCATTAACTCGCAATTATTTTGTAGCGATGCCGAATGTAGTGCGTTGCTTCTGAGAAAAATCTCAGCAGTGGTGAAAAAATTATCCAGCAGCATCGCGCAAGTGCCAGCGTTGTTTTGACCAGCTGCAACTTCTAGACAATGATGCTGAAAACTTATTGGCAGTTCTGCGTGATGCTCTGGATCTTGCGTTATTTTAGCATGCAGGCTGGCGAAAATTTCTGTGTAATCGGGGCGCAGCATCAATTGCTTGCAAGCCAATTAATAAGCGGTGTCTTGGGGATGCAAACTTAATTCTAATTCACCGACCAAATCAAAGCCACTTGCCGAGCTTTGTATTTTTTGGGCTATCAACCCAATTGGAGCATTTCCTAAAAGTAGAGTTCCAATTGATGCGCTAGTAATATCTGCTTGCCGAAAATTCGGATTAGCTTTGTGAATTTTGTAAAGGTTGATGATGCGCTAATGTCCTGTTCGAAAATTGCTGGATCTTGAGTGAGAAAGTTGGGGCACATTTATTTGCAAGAACCTAAAGAAAAGTGATTAAAAAATGACTTTCTAGAATTGTGGTTTTTAATTCAGAAATTTCATCCCTTGCAAAATTCTGATCCGCTCAAAATTGACTGATTTTGAGAATGATCTTTTTAAGTTAAAAAAGAGCGTCGATTTTTTGAATTAAGGCATTGGTTCGGAAATGCATTTGACGGAAATATTGTCTTTCATTACTGAGTTATTTCAATCTAATGGCCCTAGCAAAACTGGTCCAACTCTTCCAGCCACGCAATTTGGTTTACGTTACGCGGCTTCAACTCACTTTATTTTCGATTTAATCTACGGCCACAATATTAATGGCAATTTGCAAGATTGGACTACCTTCGGAGCAACTCTAACTTTTTAAATCATTAAAATATGCGACAATCACTAATTATCCTTACAGCATCTCTCATGTTTTTTTCTTGTGCGCCTTCAGATAAATTAGGCTTTTACAGAGGTTATGAAACTTCTTCTTACAAGGTAGTTGAACAAAATGGCGATATTGAAATTCGTCAATATCCGGCAATTTTGGTTGCTGAAGTTGAGGTCGAAGGCGACAGAAAAAAAGCGGTAAAAAAAGGATTCATCATTTTAGCGCGCTATATCTTTGGCAAAAATATTTCTCAGGAAAAAGTGGCAATGACCTCTCCGGTTTTGCAGGAAAATATTTCTGAAAAAATTGCCATGACCTCTCCAGTTACACAAATTTCTGACAGCCAAAAAACATGGCGCATCCAATTTGCCATGCCAAAGCAATATACTCTAGAAAGCCTGCCTAAGGCGCTGGATGAAAAAATAAAATTTAAAATTACCAAAGAAAAAACTCTTGTAGCAATACGCTTTTCGGGCAGCTGGTCGGACAAACTTTTTGAAGAAAAAAAACTGATGTTAAAAAATTTCATCGAGCAAAAAAACTTAAGCACTACATCAGCAGCAGCGATTTTTTATTACGACGATCCTTTGACTTTCCCTTGGAATCGCCGCAACGAAATAATTCAAGAGATTAAATAATGCTTAGAGTTGCAATAATTGGCGCTGGCTTTTCGGGAATGGTTTTAGCAAATCAGTTGCAAAAAATTGCCGATGTAAAAATTTTTGAAAAAGCTCGCGGAGTTGGTGGCAGAATGTCGACGCGTTACGTAGAAAATTTTTCTTTCGATCACGGTTTGCAATATTTCACAGCACAAAATCCTGATTTTTTAGAATTTGTTAAAAGCTGTGACGCCGCTATTTGGCAAGGTGAAGTAGCTAATTTAACCAGCGGAAAATCGAGTTTTGAAAGCTATCTGGTTGCGACTCCAAACATGAATGGGTTGTGCAAAAAATTGGCGCAAAACTTTGAGGTTCAACTAGGCGTAGAAGTTGTACCTTTTGCCGAAAAAAAAATTGATGGTTGGCATTTATTCGACAAAAATTCTAACGCTCTTGGAGTTTTTGATTTGGTTATTTCAACCGCTCCTCTGGCGCAAACCCAAAAGCTTTTTGGCAAAGAAATTAAATCAGAAAAAGCGCTACCCTGCTTTGCTTTAATGATTGGATTTAACCAACCCAACCTGCTAACAAAATGGATTTTTGCTGAGGTTGAAAATGGCCCAATTAAGTCAATTGCGCTTAATTCTAGCAAGCCGAGTCGCAATAAAGATGTTAGTTGTTTTGTTGCGCATTCAACCAACGCTTGGGCAGTAGATCATTTGGAAGATGATATTTTGGAAGTGCAAAAAAAGCTGCTAAGCGAGTTTGAATTTCTAACTAAAATTGATTGCAGTTCTGCTAACCACATTGCAACTCACCGCTGGCGTTACTCGGTGGTTTTGGATGAAAAAAAATCTGCACCATTTTTTGATGCAGATTTGGGCCTTGCCGCAACTAGCGACTGGGTTAGTAATTCTAATCTTGAAGATGTTTGGTTGGCTGCGATTGGTTTGGCAAAAAAAATTGCCGCTAATTAAAATTTCCACTCCGCTCTTGCGTGATGACAAGTGTAGCCAAATGGATTTTTCTTCAGATAATTTTGGTGATATTCTTCCGCCGGATAAAAAATTCCAGCCTTTGAAACCCTTGTCACTATTGGCTTTTTGAACACTCCTGATTTATTTCCTGCGGCAATCACATTAAGCGCAATATTTTTTTGTTCGTCATTAAAATAAAAAATTTCTGAGCGATATTGGCTGCCAATGTCGTGTTCTTGGCGATCCAAAGTTGTTGGGTTGTGAATTGTAAAATAAAATTTTAGCAATTTTTCGTAAGAGATTTTTTGTGGATCGAAGGTTACTTCCACGCTTTCGGCGTGCCCTGTCGCGCCCGTAGAAATCAGCTCGTAAGTTGGATTTGCCAAGTTGCCACCGCTGTAACCAACTTCGCTTTTTACCACACCGTTTAAGCCACTAAAAAGTTCCTGCATTCCCCAAAAACATCCTCCGGCTAAAATAGCTTTTTCATATTTTGCGGCGTTGGCGTTGGATAAAAAATTTAACATTAGCGTAAAAAAAGTTATTAATTTTAAGAAGGGAGTTTTCATTTTTTTCATTAATTTTAAAAGCGGGTTACAAGTTTGATTTTCAAGGCTTTAGATCGCTTTTTTCGAATTTTCCGCACCGGTGCGGAAAATCAACCCGAGGATGCATTATTATTAGTAAATTCGAGCAAAGGTTTAGTCTTGTAAATTTGTTTTTCTTCTCTCAAGAAATCTTGGAATTATTTTTAATAATTCAGATTTTATGAAACCAAGATTAGCAAAGTTAGAATCACCTTCAGAAAAAGAGAAGCTTCCAAAGCTTGTGGCAATCATTCAAGAAGCAACGAGTGCAGCTGCAATGCGAGGACAGGCTCTTAGAAAAAAACTCTTAACATTATGAAATTCGCGATGTGGTGGTAACTACGTTATTTCGAGCATCCTCATCAATTATTTAAAAAGATTCGGTCCCGAAGAAAGCAAAGCATTAATCGGACGGCTTTTCAAAATTTTTACTTCAGCAATTTTCCTAAAATATTTTCTCACTTCTTCCTCACTTGCCACGTCAACAATCATCGACTTTAACCACAGGCTTTTGCCCGAAAGTTGCGTGCTGGGACGTGGGGTTTTTAGGATGTTAGCTTTGCTTTTTGACTCCTCTTTTTCGAAAAGCACATCCATAACTTTGCCTTCAAAGCCTTGGTTAAAAATGATCTGCTGTTTGTTCATACCTGCTAAAAGTTGGAATGAACGTGAGGTCGGCATTGCAAATGCTAAACTGTAGGGGGCTACCAGCCATAATTCGTTAATGAAGAAGATCGCTTAAGGCACCAACTAACTCATAACTGATATGCCTTATTGAAGCGTAGTGAACTTTGTTATTAAAAGGTTTGGGAGTTGGATGATTTGAACTTACAACGTTCCATGCGATACTATTTTCGTAAAAAAGATTTTTGCTTTTTTGATCTAGTTTTGAGTCGTAGTGGGCCCCACCTTCCTTATCACATACAGTTTCAATGAGATCTTTTCTTGTGAACTTGTTACCAACAGCATCCTTAATCACAATCTGCTCCCACCATAGATTAAATTCTGCCATATATTCATTGCCTCCGATTTGCTTCACATCATCTAATTTAGGTTCAAACGAAGCGCCTAATCCAGTTGTCAGTTTCATAATACATAAAGGACTAGACGTGAGTAAATTTTCTTCATTCACCCTTAAGTCGGAATACATTAAAAAGATGATTTTTGATTTATAATTTGTTTGCTCCAGCAAGGATTGCGTAGTTTTACTACCTTTGCAGATAGTTCTGATGGCAGTTGCTATATCTGCGGCAAAAGCTTCCTGACCTTCATCGTAAAATTTATTGAAGTGCTTAAGTTTTTCTAACTTCTCTAAAAAGACATTGGCTGCATCTCTTATAAAACTATGCCAACTCTCCAACCAAGCTACTCGGTCTACTTTTTAGAATTTTGACCTCAGCAATTTTTCCAAAATATTTTTTCGCTTCTTCTTCGCTTGCCACATCAACAATCACTGACTGCAACCACGGCGATTTTCCCCACAGCTGAGTTCCGGGTCTTGGAGTTTTTGGGCTGTTGGCTTTGCTTTTCGGCGCTTCTTTTTCGAAAAGCACGTCCATTACTTTGCCTTCAAAACCTTGGTTAAAAATAATCTGCTGCTCGGTTAAAAGTTTTTGCAAACGTGTAAGGCGCTCGGTTTTTACTTCTTCTGGCACTTGAATTTTAGCGTCCGCCGCCGGCGTTCCTGGACGTGGCGAATATTTAAAAGAGTAGCATTGCGAGAAGCCGATTTTTTTGATTAGGTCGAGTGTATCTTCAAAATCTTGGTCGGTTTCGCCGGGAAAGCCTACAATAAAATCTGACGACAAACCAATGTTTGGTCTTGCGGCACGGATCTTTTCGATAATTTTAAAATAATCTTGGCGGGTATGTTTGCGGTTCATTCCCTTTAAAACATTGTTTGAACCCGACTGAATTGGCAGGTGCAAAAATGGCATTAATTTATCAATTGATCCGTGGGCTGCAATTAAGTCGTCACCCATATCGCGCGGGTGAGAGGTGGTGTAGCGCACGCGTTTAACTTCGGGAATTGCCGAGATTTGTTCGATTAATTTTGCAAGACTAGCAGCTTCACCTTTTTCATCCAAGCCGTGGTAGGCGTTGACGTTTTGACCCAGCAAATAAATTTCACTAACGCCTTGTTCGGCGAGACTTTTGGCATCAGCAACAATTTTAGAAACTTCGCGAGAATATTCAGCGCCTCGCGTGTAAGGCACGACACAGAAAGTGCAGAATTTGTCGCAACCTTCTTGAACCGTTACAAAAGCGCTGGTGCCAACGCCCGCAGTGCTTTGTGGCAAGGCGTCAAATTTATCGTTGGGAGTAAATTCTAAATTAATTTGTTTTTTCTTTTCGCGAATCACCTTTCCAACCAAATCTGGCAAGGTTTGGTAACTTTCAGGCCCCACAATAATATCAACCACATTAGAACGGCGAAAAATTTCTTCGCCTTCTGCTTGCGCCACGCAACCAGCAACTGCAACAATCATTTGGCTGCCATCATTTTTCATTTTATCTTTATGAGGGCGAATTCTGCCCAAATCAGAAAATAATTTTTCCGAAGCTTTTTCGCGAATGTGACAAGTGTTAATAATTACCATGTCGGCGCCTTCTGGAGTGTCGGTTGTTTCATAGCCAACTGCCGTCATTAAGTCTTGCATGCGATCTGAATCATAAACATTCATTTGGCAGCCGTAGGTTTTGATGTGTAATTTTTTGGTCATGTTTATTTTAATTTTTCCAACCGGTTACAGTCACGATTTCAAAAGTTGCAGCTACGCCACCTTCACTTGTTGCGTAAGTTTTGCGGTAATTTTCAGAAATTTTTTGCAGGAATTTTTTAGTAAAAAATTTGCGCGAACGTTTAGTTAAAATGTTGCCCTGCCCCATGTTTTTCAAGTCTTTTAACAGATTTAGTGGCTCGCTGTACTCAACTTCAATTTTAGCAAAATCAGAAATCGGATTTTGAAATCCGGCTTTGGCAAAAAGATTAGCAGCGGTTTTCACGTCAATTGTTGGGGGCATTCTCGGCGAAATTCCGCCGTAAATTTCATTTTCAGTTTCGTATAAAACGTGGGCAAGTTGGCTGAGATTTTCTTCGCCAAAAAAGCTGGCGATAAAGACTCCGTTTGGTTTTAAGAGGTTTTTGATTTGGAAGAGAAATTGCGGAATTTCGTTGATGAAGTGAAAGCTGAGATTGCTTAAAATTAGGTCAAAGGATTCAGGAGTTTGTGGTAAACTTTCTTCATCCACGCAAAAATCGTAATGCACTTCTTGACCAGTTTTCACAAGAGTCTGAAGCTGATTATCCATTGCCCCAATTTCCAAAACATCGACAAACTCACGATCAAGCAAACCAACATTCTCAGCAATTCTATTTGCAACTTCGTGATGTAAAAAATTATGCTGTACGAAACCCTTAGCAGCGCGTTTGCGGTTTTGCCGCAGCAAATCGCGATCAAATAGAACCTCTTGAGTCATCACGTTAGAAAATGAAAATTTTAAAGAATTTTTTGGAAATTATTTTTCCAAGTCACTGCCTTGCTTGCGAAAAAATCGTTAATCGCGACGGCTTTTTTTGCTCAGAATGCTGGCCGAAACTACAATTTATCTGTGAACCGAAATGTCAAATTTGCGCTTATCCGTTTGAGTTTCAAGGCTTGAGTTTGCTGTGCGCGAAATGTTTAACCAAGAGACCTGCTTTTGACAAAGCGGTGGTGCTTTTTCGCTACAATCACATTTTACGAAAAATCATCAGCTCGCTAAAATATCGCGACCAAACTTTTTTGGCGAAGAAATTTGCGCGGCTTTTATTTGACAAAGCCAAAAGTGAAATTGCTGATTGCGACCTTATAATTGCAGTGCCGCTACATGTAAAAAGATTGCGCAAAAGAAAATTTAATCAGGCGGTTTTGCTGGCAAAAAACTTGCTAAAATTTGGACCAGATAAAAATTTTATTGCCGATTTTTTAGTGCGAATCAAAGACACCAAGCCGCAAGTTGAGCTGAAAAAGAAGGAGCGCGAAAATAATTTAAAAAACGCTTTTGTGGTAAACGCGAAATATCTCAAAGAAGTGCGGGGCAAAAAAATTCTACTAATTGACGACGTCACCACGACTGGCGCCACGTTTGAGAATTGTGCAAAAATTCTAAAAAAACACGGTGCTAAAAAAGTTGTGGTGCTGGCAATTGCAAAAACGGCGCTGAGCTTTTAACTAAAGTTTTTGCAAAATTAAATTAGAATTATTGCACCAAAAATCTAAATCTTTGCCCAAAAAACGACGATTAAAAACTGTCGCCAAGGCTTGCATTTCAAGGTCAAATTCATCATTTAGATTTATAATGCGATAACCAAATTTTTTCAGATTTTGTTTTATTTCGCTAATGCGCGCATCTTTGTTTGTGATCTCAAATATTTTTGTTTCATCGGCGCTAATGTTGGGAAAAATTCCCACGCCATTTTCGGCTAAAAACCGCCAATCAAAAAGATGCGATGGATCTTGTTTACGATCTAAAAAGCCGGTTTCTTTGTTGTAAGCAATGTCAGAATGACCAACAACTTCTAGCTGATATTTTGCGATTAAATATTTGCAGAGCTGAACTCCAGCAACCATCTGCGCCTCTTCAAATTTTTTGGAAAAAGGTGAAGAATTAACAAATTCAATGCCAATTGAGTTTTTATTTAAGCCTTCAAAACCTTTCCAAAAACTAACTCCGGCGTGATAGGCAACGTCGTTTTCGCCAACTAGCTCAAAAATTTTTCCGCTTTCGTCAATTAAAAAATGGGCACTAACTTTATGTTCAAGAAGCTGGGCAATTGCATGCTCTGCGGAATTTGCCTCAACGTGATGCAACACCAAAAAATCAATTTTTCTTGGCGCATTTTGTGGTTCAAAAAATTCTAAAAATTTTTTACCGCGATCGATTTGCATATTTTTTGACATTAAAATTCTTGAAAACTACTTTGCCCGCCCTTCCTTGATTCACCTATATCGAATTACACTTCTTTAATCATTTTTCATTTCCGAATATGGCCAGCAAAAAAGACGCGGTAAAAAACACTCCTAACACTAAATCAGCAACCAAAAACTCTAGAGATCTTGAAGCCTTGCAATTTCACATGATGGGCCAACCGGGCAAAGTTTCAATGCAACCAACCAAGCCACTTAACACTCAGCGCGATTTGGCTTTGGCTTACTCACCTGGTGTTGCGGTGCCTTGTTTAGAAATTCAAAAAAATCCTGACGCTGCTTACGACTACACCGCGAAAGGAAATTACGTTGCCGTAATTTCAAACGGTACTGCAGTTTTAGGCCTTGGAAATCTTGGCGCTTTAGCTGGGAAACCAGTAATGGAAGGCAAATCAGTTTTGTTCAAACGTTTTGCCGACATTGACTCGGTTGATATCGAAGTTGCAACTGAAGATGCTGATGAATTTATCAATGCCGTTAGATATTTGGGACCAACTTGGGGCGGCATCAACCTTGAAGACATCAAGGCGCCAGAATGCTTCATCATTGAAAGCAAGCTGCGTGAATTAATGGATATTCCGGTTTTTCACGATGACCAACATGGCACCGCGATTGTTTCTGCAGCTGGCATTATCAACGCTTTGCAAATTTCGGGCAAAAAATTTAAAGATCTTAAAGTTGTCGTAAACGGCGCTGGCGCTGCCGGAATTGCTTGTTTAGAACTTTTAAAAGCAATGGGCTTGCCCCACGACAACGCAATTCTTTGCGACACTAAAGGCATAATCTACAAAGGTAGAACTGAAGGAATGAACCAATGGAAATCTGCGCATGCCTCAAACACCAAAGATCGCACTTTGGTTGAGGCAATGAAAAATGCCGACGTTTTCTTGGGTCTTTCAGTTAAAGGCGCGGTTACTCGCGAAATGGTGAAATCAATGGCAAAAAATCCAGTGATTTTTGCCATGGCAAATCCAGATCCAGAAATTACTCCAGAAGAAGTTCACGCTACTCGTGACGACGCCATTGTTGCAACTGGGCGCTCGGATTACGAAAACCAAGTTAATAACGTAATGGGCTTCCCTTACATTTTCCGTGGTGCTTTGGATGTTCGTGCCTCAACTATTAACGAAGAAATGAAAATCGCTGCAGCCCACGCAATTGCTGAACTTGCTCGCGAACATGTGCCTGAAGAAGTTGTGAAAGCCTATGGCAATCGCGAAATGAAATTTGGCAAACACTACATCATTCCAACTCCATTTGACGCACGCTTGATTTCAGTTGTGCCTCTTGCAGTTGCTAAAGCCGCAGTTGCAAGTGGTGTTGCTAGAAAACCAATCACAGATTGGGATGCTTACAAAAAACAATTACAAGCGCGCCGCGATCCTTCGATGCACAGCTTGAGCATGATTTTTGATCAGCTTGAAAGAAAACCAAAAAAAGTTATTTTTGCTGAAGGCGAGCAACCAGAAATCATCCGCGTTGCTGCAATGTGGCGCGATTCTGGATACGGCAAGCCAATTTTGATTGGTAAAGAAAAGCGCATTTTGGAAAACATGAAGGAAGCCAATGTCAGCCCTGAAGGCATTGAAATTTTCAACGCTTCCATCTCTGACGAGAACAGCAAATTTACCGACTACCTTTATAAAAAATTGCAACGTGATGGCGTGCTTCGCTCTGACTGCTCACGCATGATCAAAAATGATCGCAATATTTTTGCTGCCTCAATGCTTGCTTGTGGGCATGGCGATGCTTTGGTTACAGGACTTACTCGCGGTTATCGTCAATCGCTAACTGACGTTTGGAAAGTTATCAAAAACAAGAAAAATAAAATCGTTCTTGGCATTTCAATGGTGATCTCAAAAGGCAAAACTATTTTCATTTCAGACACCGCTTGTTCAGAACTTTCTTCATCAGAACATTTGGCTGATATCGCCATTCAAACTGCCAAAAAAGTGCGCGAAATGGGTTATGAACCGCGCGTTGCTTTCTTGTCATTTTCGAATTTCGGCTCGGCCTTAAAAACTGAATCAAGCCGCATCAAACACGCGGTTGAAATTTTAGACAGCCAAAAAGTTGATTTCGAATATGACGGCGAAATGACGGCTGACGTGGCTCTAAACATGGATAAAATGGCACGCTACCCATTTTGTAGATTGACAGCGCCCGCCAATATTTTGATTTGCCCAGGGCTTCACTCAGCTTCAATTGCAACTAAGCTTTTGGAAGAAGTCGGTAATTGCACCGTGATTGGACCAATCATGGATGGCTTTGAAAAATCAGTTCAAATTGTTACCCTGAACTCTTCTGTTAGTGATATTTTAAACCTAGCTGCAATTGCTGCGGTTGGATCATCTTCAAAATAGTTTTTTAAATATGAGTAAGAGCAAAGGACCAAGCGCAGGAGAATTAGATCACGCTGGAGCTTTCTCTGGCGTGGCGATGGGAGATAAAGCTCCTGATGTTCGAGCAGCTGAAGGAACTGGGGCATTTGCTGGGGCCTCTGAAACGCATTCGATGCTTAATGTTGGTAAGCAAGAAGTGCCATGTATTGGCGGCCCCGGAATGGATAGCGCCATAAAACTTGGTGGAAGTATGGCAGAATTGTTTAACTATTTTACTAAGGCTGGTGGCGCACTTGGCGCGAGTATTTCTGAATGTTTTGGAAAAATGGCAAATTATTTTGGTACCGATGAGGCAAAAGGCGACACCATTAGCATTGAACATCTTGGTGCAGCTGAAGCTGCCCAACCATTTGCTGGTGTGCAAGGCGATCTAGGATTAGCAGGTAAAGGTGCCGGATTTAGAACTCAACAAGCAGGTCAGGAGCATTAATTTATGACTAAATACGAAGAAAAAAAATGTGGTGAATCTTGTGGATGTAACACTTCCCAAGAGATAAAAAAAGATGATCAGATTTCTAACACAGAAATTGCTAAAGAAAAAATTGAGCAAGATCCAACTCGTTTTGGTGACTGGCAGATTAATGGTCGGGCGATTGATTTTTAGTTAGAACTTTATAGTTCCATGAGCAAAGCGCGAGCGTCGTAGAAAATGGCCTGAAACTCGAAGTTTCGGCCTTTCGACGACGCTCGCGCTTTGCTCATGGACCTATAACTTTTTTAAGCAAAACTCTTTTTGATTTTTCCAATCTCCATCACCTTCCCCACTTTGCCAATCGCAGCGAATGTTGGTTTCGAACTGCTAAAAATTTCTGACGCAACTCTCGCCACATCCGACTTTTTTACCGCTGAAACTTTCTTCAAAATCTCTTCATCACCAACCAAGCGATCGTAAGAAAAAATATCTCCGCCCAATCTCTGCATTCTAGTGCTGGTGCTTTCTTTTGCCATCAACAGACCAGCTTCAAACTGGGTGCGAACTCGAGTCATTTCTTTATCAGTAACTTTCTCGCAGATTTTTTTCACCTCGGTGCAAGTTGCCGAAATTAGCTCATTAGTTTTTTCAGGAGTTGTTCCTGCGTAAATTCCAAACAAGCCCGAATCGTGACTAGCAAAATTAAAAGCATAAATCGAGTAAGCCAAACCGCGATTCTCGCGCACTTCTTGAAATAAACGTGACGACATTCCGCCACCCAAAATCATCGCCAAAATTTGCGAAGCGTAATAATCTTCATGCAAATGTGATACGCCTTTAAAGCCGATTGTTAGATTAATTTGCTCGAGTTTTTTTTCTTTTCGAAAATCTCCACCGACATATTTTGCAGGCTCTACATCTTTGATTTCATTGGTGCCAAGATTAGTAAAATATTTTTTCGACCATTTTACCAAATCAGTTTCTTTGATATTTCCTGCCGCAACTACTGCGATATTTTTGTAGCTGTACTGACTTGCGATGTAGTTGACAAAATGATCGCGCCCAAATTTTTTAATATTTTTTACTGGCCCTAAAATTGAACGACCAATTGCTTGTTTGGGGTAAGCGGTTTCTTGAAAATAATCGAAAACAATATCGTCTGGAGTATCGTTAGTCATGGCGATTTCTTGCAAAATTACGCCGCGTTCTTTTTCTAATTCAACTGAATCGAAAGTGGAGTTTTGCAAAATATCAGCCAAAAATTCGACAGCAAATTCAGCATGTTTCTTCAGCACTTTGGCGTAATAAACTGTTTTATCTTTTGAGGTGTAAGCATTGATGCGACCGCCAATTCCTTCAAATTCTTCGGCAATTTGTCGCGCACTTCTTTTTGCGGTTCCTTTAAAAGCCATGTGCTCAAGAAAGTGCGAAATACCGTTGATTTCAATGCTCTCATTGCGACTTCCGGTATTTACAAAAACTCCAACTGAAACTGTTTCAACATCTTTCATTTCGTCGGTGGCAATACGTAGGCCGTTAGGCAAAGTAGTTATTTCTTTTTTTGACATTTACAAAAAATTTAAAATTGAAGCAGAAGAGATGCGAAGTTTTAATTGGCTTATCTAAAAAGAAAATTCGTAAACTCACTTTTTTCACAAGTACTAATATTCATGCGCAACCACCCTATTCTCTCGATTCGCGACGCGACAATTTCTTTCGCTAAAAAAACGCTTTTTGAAAATTTACATCTCAATCTTTTTTCGCGTGATCGCATTTGTTTGATTGGCAAAAATGGCGTGGGAAAAACCAGTTTGATGAATGCTATTGTTGGGCAATTCGATCTTGATTGTGGCGAGCGCTGGATATCGCCGCACTGTGTTATTGGCTATCTTTCGCAAAGTGAAAAACTGCCTCCAAACCGCACGGTTGCTGAGTTTATTTTGGAAGGCTTAAAAATTGATGAGCATAAATCTTACGTTGTAGACATCGTTTGCGATCATTTACAAATCGATAAAGCAGCGCTTACTCACAATCTTTCGGGTGGCCAAAAGCGTCGCGTAAATTTAGCGCGAGCTTTGGTTTTAGAGCCAGATATTTTGCTGCTTGACGAGCCAACAAATCACCTCGATTTACACATTATTCAGTGGCTAGAAAATTATCTGCAAAACTACCAAGGATCGCTATTGGTGATTTCGCACGATCGCAAATTTTTAGAAAAAGTTTCTAATAAAGTTTTTTGGCTGCGTGCCAATAAGTTAAAAGTTAACCAACAAGGCTACAAAGATTTTGACGAATGGTCGCAACAAATTATCGATCACGAGCAGCGCGAATTAATTAATTTGCAAAAAAAAGTGGGCTTGGAAAGCGGCTGGTTACAGACTGGGGTGACAGGAAGAAGAAAGAGAAATATTGGCCGCCTGCATTATTTGATGGAGCTTAGAACCAAGCTAGAAGCGCAGAAAAGATTGGTGAAAGCAAACCAGAGTTACATCAAGATTGAATCGCAAAAAATCGAAGAAGATGCGCCGCAAGTAATCATTAGTTTTAATAACGTCAGTAAAGGATTTCTTGATTCGAAAACCTCAGAAATAAAACCGCTAATTAATAAATTTTCTTTGAAAATTTTACGCGGCGAAAAAATCGGAATTATCGGCAAAAACGGCTCAGGAAAATCGACACTTTTAAAGATGATGATTGGTGAATTAAAGCCAGATTCTGGCACAGTAAAACCTGCCCGCGACCTAAATTTTTCGTACTTCGATCAATCACGCAGTAAAATTCAGCCCGACTCAACAATGCAGGAAATTTTATGCGATAGCGGCTCAGATTATGTGCAGCTTGCTAATGGCAAAACTAGTCACATTTGCGGCTATTTAAAAGATTTTTTGTTTGATCCAAAAGATGTGCAAACTCTTGCTGGAACCTTATCTGGCGGGCAACAAAACCGATTACTCTTAGCGAAAACTTTAGCCAATCCCGGCAATTTTATGATTCTTGACGAGCCAACAAATGATCTTGATATGGATAGTTTGGACATGCTGCAAGATTATCTGATGAAGTATCAAGGCACGCTAATCGTGGTTTCGCACGATCGTGATTTTTTGGATAATGTTGCAACTAGCATTTTGGCCTTTGAAGAAAATGGCGAAATTACCACTCACGTTGGCGGATATTCCGACTATCTCGAATATAAAAATCGTAATTTAAAAAGCGCTGAAGCGCCTGTTTTTAAGCGCGTTGAAAATGAATCAAATTTTACGACAGAAAAACAAAACTCGTCAAAAAAACTTTCCTACAAATACAAACATGAGCTCGAAAAACTTCCGCAAAAAATCGAAAAACTCGAAAATAAAATTCGCGAATTAAGCGAAGAGCTTAGCGAGACAGAGGATCGCAACCCGGCAAATCTGGCGCACATCGCAATGGAAATTGCTAAATTTCAGAAGGAATTAGATGAGTCTGAAGAAAGATGGTTGGAGCTTGAAGAAGCATCATCTGTCTCATAAAGAAATTTATTTAAACAGAGCCTTGACTGAAAAAATTACGCACTCTAATTCGTGCAAACCTCAACAAAAAGATCTTCCACTTAACTAATTTCTAAAACACAAATCACAAAAATATGAGAAACAAAAAGAGCGCCTTTTCGCTAATCGAAATTTCGATAGTGGTACTTATTATAGGTATCCTAGTTGCCGGCATCACGCAATCTAGCAGACTTATTTCATCTTCAAAAATCTCTACCGCCCAAACCTTAACTCAAAGCTCTCCTATAAGCTCTAATAAAGGTTTGATGTTATGGTTAGAAACTTCATCTGACGCTAGTTTCGCATCATCTGAATCCTCAGATGGCATTGCAGTTACAGTTTGGAATGACATTAACTCTCAAAGCACTTCAAAACTTTTCGCTAGAACCAATACCGCAGGACTTGTAACTTACAAAGCTTCTTCTCCAATCGGCGGACTTCCTGCTCTATACTTTGCTACTAACACTACTGGTATGACTCTTTCTACTACCAGGGCTTCTGCAGTTGCTAGTCCAATTGTTAGTGCGGGATTCACTTTCTTCGCAGTTTATAAAGAAGATGCCAACGCAGCTCGCGCTGTGTTTTATAATGGAAGTGCGACTACTAACGGCTGGGGATTTGTAAATAACGGTTCATCTGTTAGAAACGTTCAAACTGGTACAACTAACCACGTTGCTGCAACCACTCTATATTCAACTAACGCAACAATTTCTTCTGGAACTTTTGATGGAACCAACATCAAACTTTTCACAAACGGTGCAGCTGATGCTTTAACAGAACCTACTGCTACAGTTGCTACTGCAACAACTGGAATGTATATCGGATCAAAAGATGCTACAACAGCTGGCGCCTTCTTGGGATACATCTCTGAAATCGTTATCTTCGACAGCGCTTTAAGAGACGACGATCGCAAAGCTATCGAAGCTTACTTAGGTAAAAAATACGGCATTAAAGTTAGCTAGTTCTTAACTAAATATTCTTTTAAAAACCGGATTGCTGCAAAAGCAGCAATCCGGTTTTTTATATCTAAAGGAAAATTGTGATCTCTCGCTTCCTTCACAAAATGACGCTGTGCAAAAATTAAAGAACACCCATTTCCCATCTGGCGCGGGGCTTAAAATTTAGATCATCTTTCATCCCGAGCTTAAGCTTTTCTAACCCAGCCCATGCAACCATCGCAGCATTATCTGTGCAAAGTGCAATTGGAGGCGCTACAACTTCTAAATCATGTTTCTTGGACCAGTTTTGTAGTGCTGAAAAAATACAGCGATTAGCCGCAACTCCTCCAGCAATTACCAATTTTTTTACCGGTCTTTCTCTAAGATCAACATTCTCTAATCTATTAACGATAATCTCGCAAACTACGCGCTGAAATGAAGCGCAAATATCTGCTTTATCTTGTTCAAGAATTTTTTGGGGTGAAGTCAGATGTGAAAAATCTTCGTTAATTAATTTTTCAATTTCGCGACGCACTGCGGTTTTAAGTCCTGAAAATGAGAAATTGCAAAGATGCTCTTTCTTCAAAAACCCATCAATCAAAGGACGTGAAAATTTAAAACGATTTTCATCGCCGCTTTTAGCCATTTTTTCAACTGCTGGACCTCCGGGATAATGAAGCCCCAACATTTGCGCTACCTTATCAAAAGCCTCGCCCAAAGCGTCATCAATAGTCTCGCCAATCTTTTCGTAATCGCCAATTCCACGCGCCAGCAAAATTTGGCAATGGCCACCAGAAATTAACAAAAGCAAATAAGGAAATTCTAAATCGGAAGTAAGTCGCGCCGTTAAAGCATGCGCCTCAAGGTGATTTACCGCAATAAAAGGTTTTTGAAAAACCGAAGCTAAAGTTTTTGCCGCCATCATGCCAACAATAACGCCACCAATTAGACCCGGTCCCGAAGTTGCAGCAAAGCCATCAATATCTTCAAGCTTTAAATTAGCGTCAGACAAAGCCTGCAAAATTAAATCATCTAAAACTTCAACGTGACCACGCGCCGCAAGTTCTGGCACTACTCCACCAAATTTTTTATGCAGCTCAATTTGTGAGTTTAAAACGTGAGCGAGAATGTTTTTTTGCTCGTCAATAATCGCGACAGCTGTTTCATCGCAAGAGGTTTCGATTCCGAGAATTTTCATTTTTAGTGATGGTAAACATCAAGATTTCCAAAGCGCGTAAACTCGCCGTCAAAAAATAATTTCACGCTGCCAACTGGGCCATTACGCTGTTTGGCGATGATAACTTCTGCCAAATGACGCAATTCATTCATCTTCTGATTCCACTCACCAAATTTCGGATCGGTTTCTGGCGGCTTTTTTCTTTCGTGGTAGTAACTGTCGCGATAAACGAAAGCCACCACGTCAGCATCTTGCTCAATCGAACCCGATTCACGCAAATCTGAAAGTTGTGGCCGCTTATCCTCACGCTGCTCAACCGCACGTGATAATTGCGACAAAGCCATCACCGGAATATTAAATTCTTTGGCAATCGCCTTTAGACCTTGAGTGATTTCAGAAACTTCCTGCACGCGATTATCTTGACCTCGCGCTGAAACGCCGCGAATTAGCTGCAAATAATCCACAATCAAAAGTGATAAATTATGCTTACGAACCATGCGACGCGCACGGGTGCGAATTGCTGAAATTGAAAGTGCGGGAGTATCATCAATAAAAAGCGGCATTTTAGAAATCTCGGCAGAGCGCATGGCAACTGCTTCCCACTCATGATCGTTTAACTGTCCGGTTCTGAATTTTCCTGCATTGAGACTGGTTTCCATCGATAAGATTCTTGCTGCCAATTGGTCGGAAGACATTTCCAGCGAGAAAAATCCTACCGCTTTTTTGTCTTTTTGCTCAGTGACATCTTTGTTCATAAATTTGCAGGCATTCACCGCAATGTTTACGCCCAGTGCCGTTTTTCCCATTGAAGGACGACCAGCCAAAATGATTAAATCGGATTGCTGCATGCCGCCGAGAATTTTATCTAAATCGGTAAGTCCGCTTGAAACGCCGCTAATATTAGCTCCGCGTTGTTTGGCAATTAGCGTTTTATCTAGCGTTTCTTTTAGCGAAACCGAAATGCTGCGAAAATCGCTGCGACCATTGCCATGCTCCGAAAGCTTGAAAAGACTCGATTCAGCGAGTTCGATTTGGTCGCTTGCCGAAGTTTTTTCTTCTGCCTTAAAAACGCGATTCACAATATCTTCGCCAACCATTGATAATTCACGCTTCAACGCCAAGTCGTGAATCAAGCGCCCGTAATCTGCAATATCAATAATTGAAGAAGCCGCACCCAAAAGCGTTGAAAGATAAAGCGCGCCGCCAGTTGCTTTTACGGCTTCATCTGATTCAAAAAATTGTTTAAGAGTAACTTGGTTGGCAACGATTTGCACTTTTTCAACATTGTGCAAAATCTGCGAAAAAATATTGCGATGCGCCGGCTCATAGAAATGCTCTTCGCGCAAAAATTCTGAAACACGATTTAAATATTCGTTGTTCAAAATAATAGTTCCAAGTACCGCCTGCTCTGCTTCGATGTTAAAAAGTTCTTTGCGAGTTTGAGTTGTCATCTGGGGAGAAATCGTTTTTAAAAAAGGGAGGCAAAAGATATTGAGAGCTTTTGTCAGCTTCAACCAAATTTTGTTTTAAAATTAGTTTTAGAAAAATTAACAAGCTCGACCTTAAGTCCATCTCGCATAAAATCAAAAAATCATGAAAATATTTCTAATCATCATCGGCTCATTAATAGCCTTAGTTTTGATTGTTGCCGCGATACTTCCCAAAAATTTCAAAATCGAAAAATCAATCACCATCAACAAGTCAAAAACTGATGTTTTTGTTTACCTAAAATCTCTGAAAAATAGCAAAAAATGGCAACCTTGGGCCAAGATGGATCCAGAGATGAAAGAAGAATTTAAAGGCGTTGACAGCGCCGTTGGCGCAATCGCATCTTGGTCGGGAAATAGAAAAGTTGGCGTTGGCGAGCAAGAAATTATTAATATCGTTGAGGGCGAAAGAGTTGATGTTGAGTTGCGTTTTAAAGAGCCAATGAATGTCACAAATTTTGCTTATTTTACCACCGAAGCGATTGATGAAAAGCAAACAAAGGTCACTTGGGGCATGACTGGAAAGGCCAAATTTCCTCTCAACATCGTCTGCCATTTTATGCATGGCGTGGTAGAAAAAAACTTCGAATCTGGCCTTGCTGAATTGAAAAAAATTTTAGAACAGCAATCCTAACTCACCCTCCTCTTCTCTAGCTTTCGCGCCAGAGTTCTGCGATGCATTCCCAGAATTCTGGCCGCTTCTGAAATATTAAAATCAGAATCAACTAAAGTTTGATGTATGTACTCCCATTCGATATTTTTAATTGAAGTTTTTTTGCCAACTTTCTCCCCAGCAATTCCATCAAAAGCCGCAATTATTGCATCAACATTGGCAGGCTTTGCCAAATAATAACAGGCGCCCAACTTAATCGCCTCAATAGTTGTGGTGATGCTGGCATATCCCGTAAGCATGACAATTTTTATCGCCTGATCAAATTCGTGTAAATGCTTTACCAATTCTAAGCCTGATTCTCCTGGCATTTTCAAGTCTACAACGGCGTAGCGTGGATGAAATTTTTTTAGAATTGACCGAGCTTCTTTAACATTGATAGCAATTTTTACTTCATAGTTTCTGCGTTCAAAAGACCTACCTAAGCTCTTTGCCAGCACTTCATCATCTTCAACAATCAAAATCTCTTTGTGATCTTTCATAAGTTTTTCAAAGGAATTTTTACTACCACTTTTGCGCCGTCTGTCAGATTTTTTATTTCCAGTTTTCCACCTATTCTATCAAGAGAATTTAGCGCTAAAAATAAACCTAAGCCGCTACTATTTTTTGTTGTCAGGTTTGGTTTGCCGATTTGTTTTAAAATTTCCTTATTAAAGCCTTTTCCTCGATCTTCTACATTTAAGGATATCTCGTCTTCTGTAACTAAAACGCCAATAGAAATAAAGGCTGGCGACTCTTCCAAAGCATTGTCAAAAATATTAAAAAAAGCCTGAGATAAAATATTGTCGAGAATGATTTTTTTATTAACTTCTCCAGAAAAATTATAGATCAAATTTTGCGGCTTTCTGGAGCTGTTCCATTCTTTTATCAGATTATCAAAAATTTCTTTAACTGGCGCTATTCTTGCTTCTTCAGCCCGAACTTTTCCGGAAGAGGAAAGAATTTCAGAGAGAATTTTTTTGCAGCGGGCAAGTTGCACTTCAACCACTTTAACATCTTCGAGTAAATCTTTTTTTAGATTCATTTCTTTCCAATCACCAAGAATTACCGAAATTGTTGAAAGTGGCGTACCAAGCTCGTGAGCGGCGCCGGTTGCAAGCAAGCCCATGCGAATTACTTGTTCTTTTTCAAGAGATTGTCGCTTCAGAAGGTTAATTTTTTCATCTCCTTCTCTTAGATTTTTGATGATTTTGGTGACAAATATCAGTAGTAAAATCGCAGCAAAAACATAGCTAATCAGCATTCCGTGTAAATGCAGATTAAATAAATCTCCTTCTGCGTGATGATGAAAAGCGTGAAGTTCAAGGTAATTGAAGCTAAGCCAGATATAACAAAAAATTGTAATCGCAGCAATCAACCAAGCATAAATTCTTCGCAGCAAAATCGCGCCGATAATTACTTGCAGCAAAAATAGCGAGATAAATGGATTGGAAATTCCGCCGCTAAAATAAAGCTGAGAAGTAAGAGCTGCGACATCAAATAAAAGCTCAATAAATAGACTTTTGTCGCTGATATTTTCTTGTGACTTGTAGCGGTAAAAACTGGCGCAATTAACAATTACCAAAAACAACAGCACCAAAAACATCGCAGCTAAAGGTATCTCAATATGCAGAAAATAATGGGCGAACAGAATGGTTGCCACCTGACCAAATATCGCAATTAAGCGCAGGCAAAGCAGCTGTAGAAGATTTTTTCGGTTAGTGTTTTGGGAAATCGTGTCTTTCATTTATCTGATAATAAAAGAATAAATCGTAAAAGCGCCTTGGACAAATTGTCTCACTTAGGCAATTTGATTTGCTATTGTCTCAGAGAAAGAAGTAAAAAAATTCAAAATTTATTCCAACAATTTTGAATTAAATCATGAAGCAATCAATTTTAGTTTTAACGCTTTGCGCAATTCCATCTCTTGGCTTTTCAGCTGATTTAGAAAATAAAAAATCTTTGGCGCAACTTCCTACGATTAACGTAATAGCAAATGCGGAAAGCTCTTTAACAGCTCCTAATAATTCACAAGCCAGAGAAGAAATTAATCAAACTCCGGGTGGCGTAGCTATTGTTGAATCAAAAGCATTTGAAAATAAATATAGCCTAAATCTTCAAGACACTCTGGCTTATGTTCCTGGCGTTTACACTCAAAAACGTTTTGGCGAAGAAGTGCGGATTTCAGTTCGGGGTTCAGGACTTTCGCGCGGTTTTCACATGCGCGGTTTAGAATTGTTGCAAGATGGCGCGCCTTTTAATCTTGCTGACGGATCAGCGGATTTTCAGGAGGCTGATACTTTGGCATTTCAACGTCTTGAAGTTTTTAAAGGTTCAAACGCCTTAAAATTCGGTGGCTCAACTTTGGGCGGCGCAGTGAATATGGTTAGCAAAACCGGGAAAAGTAATCCTGGAGATCAAATTCGTTTAGAAGTTGGCTCTTTTGGAACTAAACGTTTCAATGTTCAATCAGGCCGTGATTTTGGTGATTCTGATATGTTTATCAGCTTAACTGGCACAAGCAGCAATGGTTATCGCGATCATAGCGCGCAGGAAAATCTAAAACTTAATGGTAATTTTGGTAAAAAAATCGGTGAGGCCGCTGAAACACGTTTTTATTTAAGCGCAAATTCCATTGACCAAGAATTGCCGGGAAGCCTGAGCAGATCTAACGCGCTCAACAATCCTAAAATGGCAGACGCGACGGCGATTTCGAGAGATCAAAAGCGTGATATGCGCTCAGTTCGAGTTTCCAATAAAACCAGTTTTGTCTTGGATGATGGCGATAAAATGGATGTTGGTGCATTTCTTAATGTTAAAGATTTATCACATCCTATATCGATTTTCATTGATCAAAAAACCGTTGATTACGGAATATTTACGCAAAGATCGGGAGAATATAATTTAGCTAATCATCGCAACACATTTTTGCTTGGGGTAAGAACACATTTTGGAAAAACTGACGCACGAGTTTTTCAAAATATTAGAGGCACAAAAGGTGCACTAACCTCTAACTCTGATCAAAGCTCTAAGAACGCTACTATTTATGGAGAGAATCATTTTTTCCTGACGCAAAAATTATCTTTGGTTACGGGAGCGCAATTAAGTTGGTCTAAGCGCGAAGAAGACAATTATTTGACCCTGAAGGAAAGTGATGAAAAAATTTACCGCTCTTTTAATCCAAAAATCGGCATGCTTTATGAAGCCGCTAAAGATATGCAATTTTTTGCCAATGTTAGCAAAAGCCACGAGCCACCAACTTTTTCAGAACTAACCCAAAGCGGCACGGTTGGCTTTACTCCTCTTGATATGCAAAAAGCTTGGACTGCGGAAATAGGAACTCGTGGCAATCGTGGAATTGTTGATTGGGATGTAAGTCTTTACCGCTCTTGGATTAGGGATGAAATGCTGCAATATACAGTGGGCTCGGGGATTCCAGCCGCTACTTTCAATGCCCAAGATACAATTCATCAAGGAATTGAAATTGGATTAAATTTGAAAATCGCAGAAAATATTTTTGCCAAAAGCGACAAATTAAAGATTAACAATGCTTATACATTGAGCGATTACCGCTTTGATAAAGACCGTCAATACGGCAAAAACATAATCGCCGGACAGCCAAGACATTTCTTACGTTCTGAATTGCGTTATGATCAATCTGCTTGGTTTGCGGCTCCAAATGTTGAAGTTGCAAGTAGTGCGCAAGTTGATTTTTCTAATACCGTGCAATCACCGGGATACGCAATATTGGGTTTTACGGCTGGATATAATCTAAGCCAAAATGTTAGCTTTTTTCTTGATGGTCGCAACCTGCTAGACAAAAACTACATCGCCACTTTCAGCACTGCTGTTAGTGGAGCGGGGAATGTCTTTTACCCAGGTGATGGAAGGGCATTTTATGCAGGGCTAAAAATTAAATTATAAAAATAACCAAACCTGTTGATTACAATTTTTTCTGGAAAAGGCAGGCAACTGATGGCACAGAATTTATACAAAACGATCTTGGGTTATAACTTGGGTTATAATTTTTAGTTAAAATTTACGACACTCGAAAAGAAATATTCTTTGTAATTACTTTCCATGTCGATCGGATAAGTAAGTTTTGGCTTTCTATCGGGGCTAAATAAAACCCATTTCCAGCCCATTGCTTTGGTATCAAGATAAATTTCTTTGCCGTCCGCCATTACAAAAATCAAATATCTTACTTTTGGCGTGACTACTTTTGTCTTTTTCTTTGCCAAAAATTCCAGCGCATTAGCTTGGTAAAACATTTATTCATCAGATGCGGTATAAAAATTCTCTTCTCCCTCTTTCTTTTTTTCCTCAATATTTTCATCACTCATTTCAATAGTGATGGCGCAATTTTCGTTAATAATTTGAAAATCTTTAGCTGGTTTTTTTTGCAACTAAATAATTTTTCAAAGGATCTTCTTATTCTTGAGCCACAGCGGCTTGGCTAAAAAATAAAGCGAGCAAAATTGCTAGATATTTCATGCTTACTCGACAGTTACGGATTTTGCTAAATTACGCGGCTGGTCAACATCGTTGCCCTTGTAAAGTGCCACATAGTAAGCCAGCAATTGAGTTGACACCACTGGCAAAATCGCCTCTTGGATGATTCCAGCAAGATCTGGAATTTCGATTTTTTGCTTGGCCATTTTGCCAAATTGTTTGATGCCTTTTTTATTGCTGATGAAAATTATTTTACCACCCCGCGCATTTACTTCTTGAGCGTTTGAAGCAGTTTTTTCAAAGAGATCATTATTTTTATTGTGAGGCGCGATCACAATTACCGGCATTTTATTGTCGATTAGCGCGATGGTTCCGTGTTTTAATTCACCTGCCGCAATGCCTTGCGCGTTGATGTAAGAAAGCTCACGAAATTTTAATGCTGCTTCAAGAGCAGTGACCTGCGAAATGCCACGACCAATGTAGAGCACATGTTTGGCGCGAGTTAGCGACTTGGCAATTTTCTTAATATTTTTTAATTGAGGCTCGTCAAAAAGATGGGCCATTTTCGATCCGCTTTCTGCAATTTCTTGCAATAATTTGGCTTTTTCGGCCGCTGAAATTTTGCCTTTAATGCAACCAAAATGAATCGCCAAAAGCCCTAAAACAGTTACTTGCGCCGTGTAAGCTTTGGTTGATGCAACGCCAATTTCAGGGCCCGCAGCGGTGCGAATTACCGCATCTGAAAGCTGCGCCATGGTGCTGTGCGCCACATTGACGATTGAGAGAATTTTTTGATTATTTTGTTTGGCAAATTTTAGCGCGGCCAAAGTGTCGGCGGTTTCTCCTGATTGCGAAACGAAAACCATCAAATTGTCTTCGCGAAATGGATGAGCGCGGTAGCGAAATTCTGAGGCAATATCAACTTCAACTTCAACGCCAGAAATTTCTTCAATCAAATATTTGGCGCACATTCCCGAATAATAAGAAGTGCCACAGGCAACAATTGTGATTTTGTTAATTTTTTTTAAGTCAAAAGCGAAGTTCGGCAAGTGAATCGACGAGCTGTTTAAGTCAACGTAAGTCTGAATTGTTTCTTCCAAAACGCGTGGCTGTTCGTAAATTTCTTTCAACATAAAATGGTCAAAACCATCTTTTGAAATGCGCGCCTTTTCTGGCTCTATGATCTTCGCTGATTTTTTTAATTCAGCACCTTTGGCGTCAAAAACTTCAATTTTATCGGCTGAAATAATTGCAAATTCTTCGTCTTCGAGAGCAATAATTTTGTGAGTGTGATCACTTAAAGCGTAGTAATCAGAACCGATGTAATTTTCATTTTTACCTATCCCCAAAACCAATGGCGAGCCGCGTTTAGCAACAGCGATGACGTCACCGCGATTTTTAAACATTACGGCTAGTGCAAAAGTTCCTTTAATTTCTTTAGCAGCTGCAAGCAGTGATCTCTTGATGTCGCCGCTTTTTTCGAAGTGATATTCAATCAAATGCGGCACAACTTCGGTATCAGTTTCGCTTAAAAATTTAGCGCCGCTTTTTTGTAATTTTGCTTTGAGTTCTTGGTGATTTTCAATAATGCCATTATGAACTACGCAGATGTTAGAAGATGCGTGCGGATGAGCATTTTCTTTGCTCGGCTTGCCATGAGTTGCCCAGCGCGTGTGACCAATGCCAATTTGTGAATCGAGTTTTTTTTGCAACAAGGCCGCTTCGAGATTGGCAATTTTTCCTTCTTCTTTGACGGTTTTAAATTCGCCTTTTTCAAGCACAGCAATACCAGCGGAGTCGTAGCCGCGATATTCTAATTTTTTCAAACCTTCGAGAATAATTGAGACAGCATTTTTACCACCAACAACACCAACAATTCCGCACATATTTTTTTGAATTTTATTTTTTTAGGGAGGGATTTGAAGCAAACGTAAGAAGGGTTGGGGCAAAGTAAATTGTAATCTTTTGTAAAAAATTTCGTCATCTAATTCTTCTTTCCTAACATCTACCTCTTGCATCCAAAGATACTAGACGTGAATCAAAATAAATTCTTGTAAACTTGTCCCCATCTTTTTAGTTTTTGAAACCACTTCTTCTCACAAGTTTTTTTTCCAAAAAAATGACAGCAAAAAAATCTACCTCGACATCAAGCAGACCAACCTCTCCCCATTTGCAAATTTACAAATGGAACATCTCTTCCTTCACATCAATTTTGCATCGCCTTACCGGAATTGTTCTCTACATCTCAATAGTGGCAATTTCTTGGTACATCGTTTACTACACCTACCAAATCAACATAGCAGAGTCTATGGAGACCTGTGATTGCCCAATGAATGAAATCTTTGACAAGATTTTCTCTCTCGCTGCAATCGCTGTAACCTTCTGTCTTTATTACCATTTCACCAACGGCATTCGCCATTTATTTTGGGATATCGGTAAAGGTTTTGAAAAAGAAACCGCTAAAACCAATGGCTTCTTAGTAATTGCTTTGTCGCTAATTTTCACCGCCGTAACTGTCGGCACCGTTCTTTATCTTAAATTTTTCTAAACATGAACAAGATCAAAATCGCACCTTCAACTAAAACCGGCTCGCACCATTGGTTGATGCAGAGAGTTTCAGCAATCGCACTTTTGCCTTTGACTCTTTGGCTAGTGCTTTCATTCGTGCAAATCGCCGAAGATCCACAAGGCTATTTACCAGTATTTTTCGCCTACCCGCTTAATGCGATCATGGGGATTTTATTGATTACCACTTCGCTTTATCACGGCTCTCTTGGCCTACGTGTTGTGATTGAAGATTACATTGCTAATAAAACCAAAATGCATTTCTACATCATGTTGGTGAACTTTTTGTCTACTGTGACCGCGGTTGCCGTAGTAATTGCAATTATTAGACTTCATTTAATCGGGTAACTCGCTTACGCTCTTTGAGCTACAGCGCATTAATTCACTAAAAAAATAAATATGTCAGAAAAAAAAATCGGAAATCATTCAGTAATCGACCATGAATTTGATGTTGTAGTTGTTGGTGCTGGTGGAGCCGGACTTCGCGCCACTTTCGGCATGGCACAAAAAGGTCTTTCAACGGCCTGTATCTCAAAAGTATTCCCAACTCGCTCACACACTGTCGCAGCACAAGGCGGCATTTCAGCAGCACTCGGCAATATGGGCGAAGATGACTGGCGCTGGCACATGTATGACACCGTTAAAGGTTCAGACTGGCTAGGCGACCAAGATGCAATCGAATATATGTGTCGCGAAGCACCAGAAGCAATCATTGAACTTGAACATTACGGCGTGCCATTTTCACGCACTAAAGAAGGCAAAATTTATCAACGCCCATTTGGTGGCATGACTAAAGAATTTGGTGAAGGCGGTCCAGCTCAAAGAACTTGCGCTGCGGCGGATAGAACTGGACACGCGATTCTTCACACACTCTACCAACAATCACTCAAACATAACGCCCAATTTTTCATCGAATATTTTGCACTAGACTTAATCATGGAAAACGGCATTTGCCGGGGCATCACTGCGCTTTCTTTGCTTGATGGAACTTTGCACAGATTCAAAGCTCAACTAGTAGTTCTTGCAACTGGCGGCTACGGACGCGCTTATTTTTCTGCGACTTCTGCTCACACTTGCACTGGAGATGGCAACGCCATGGTACTGCGCGCCGGACTTCCTTTGCAAGATATGGAGTTTGTACAATTTCACCCAACCGGCGTTTACGGCTCAGGTTGCTTAATCACTGAAGGAGCTCGCGGTGAAGGTGGATATTTAGTTAACTCGGAAGGTGAGCGTTTCATGGAACGCTACGCTCCAAGTGCTAAAGATTTGGCGAGTCGCGACGTGGTTTCTCGCGCCATGACCATGGAAATTTTGGCTGGCCGCGGTGTTGGTCCAAAAAAAGATCACATCTATTTACACCTCAATCACCTTGATCCAAAAATCTTACATGAGCGCCTACCTGGTATCTCAGAAACTGCTAAAGTTTTTGCCGGAGTCGATGTTACTAAACAGCCAATCCCAGTTCTGCCAACGGTTCACTATAATATGGGCGGCATTCCAACTAACGTAAAAGCTGAAGTTTTAACTGTTAAAAACGGCAAACCTGAAGTGGTTTTGGGCTTGATGGCAATTGGTGAAGCAGCTTGCGTTTCAGTTCACGGCGCTAATCGCTTGGGCTCAAACTCATTGCTTGATTTGGTTGTGTTTGGCCGCGCTGCAGCAATTCGCGCTGCTGAAATTGTTAAGCCAAATGCAGCTCATTCTGAATTGCCTGCTGAAGCTGGCGCAGAGTCGCTTGCTCGTTTTGATAAAATCAGAAATGCTAATGGAAAATCGTCTTCTGCACAAATCAGAAGTAACATGCAAAACTGCATGCAAGCTCACGCCGCAGTGTTTAGAACTGAAGAAATTTTGACTGAAGGCATCGAAAAAATGCGCGAAATTTTTGCAAGCTTTGAAGATCTAAAAATTGAAGATCGCGGCCTGATTTGGAATAGTGATTTAGTTGAAGCTTTAGAGTTAGATAACCTTAGATCGCAAGCTTTAGTAACAATTGCAGGAGCTCTAAACCGCAAAGAAAGTCGCGGCGCTCAAGCTCGCGATGATTACAAAGATCGCGACGATGAAAATTGGATGAAGCACTCAATCTTGTGGTGCGACCAAAGTGCCAATATCAAAACCGATTACCGCGAAGTTGTGTTGAAGCCAATGAGCAATGATGTTCAGGCCTTTCCACCGAAAAAACGTGTTTACTAAATCTCTGAAAATTTAAACAAATCGAAACGAAAATGGCAGAATTTACGCTCCCAAAAAATTCACAAATCGACAAAAAAGCTGGTAAAGTTTTTAAAGCAAAAGATGGCGCAAAAAATGTCCGAGCTTTTGATGTTTATCGCTACGACCCGGAAGACGCCGAAAAGAAGAATCCACATATTGATCGTTTTGAACTTGATCTTGATGAATGCGGTCCAATGGTTTTGGACGCTTTGATTAAGATTAAATCTGAACATGATTCTTCAGTAACCTTCCGCAGATCTTGTCGTGAAGGCATTTGCGGTTCATGCGCCATGAATATTGATGGCACCAATACGTTGGCTTGCACTAAATCAATTTCTGATTGCAAATCTAACGATATAAAAATTTACCCGCTGCCGCACATGCCGGTGATAAAAGATTTGGTTCCTGATCTTACTAATTTTTACGAACAGCACAAATCAATCAAACCTTGGCTTCAAGCTGAAATTCCTGACAATCAAAATAAAGAAAGGCTGCAATCCCCAGAAGATCGCGAAAAACTTGACGGTCTTTATGAATGTATCATGTGCGCCTGCTGTTCAACTTCTTGCCCAAGCTATTGGTGGAATGGAGATAAATATTTGGGGCCTGCAACCTTGCTACAAGCGCAAAGATGGATTGTTGATTCTCGCGATGAGGCAACAGATGAAAGATTGGATGCGTTAGAAGATCCATTCAAACTTTATCGCTGCCACACAATTATGAATTGCACCAATACTTGCCCGAAAGGTTTGAATCCGGCAAAAGCGATTGCATCGATTAAACAGGCTATTGCCGATCGCAAGGCTTAAAGAATTTAACCAAAACCAAACTGTCCTTCCAAATAAAATGAGGGATCTCGTGAGTTTAAATCTCGGGAGATCCCTCATTTTATTGGTGATGACGGTGTAAAAATATCTAAGAAATGAAAAATATTCTCTTCCTTGGTTGCGGAAAAATGGGTTCGATTTTAGTTAAAAATTTACTCGAGCAAAAAAGCGCCAAGACTAGTCAAATCAGCATTTTAGAGAAGTCAGAAAATAACAGAATTGCTGGATTAAATTATTTCAAAAATGTCGGCCACCTGCCCCAAAATTACCAAGCCGATTTAGTCTTTCTTGCCATCAAACCCCAAGACGCCGCAGAAATTTTAAGTGAATTTTCTCAAACAAAAATATTTTCTAAAAACACCATTTTCATCTCGATTCTCGCCGGAAAAAAAATCACCTTTTTCGAAAATATTTTTGGCTCGCAGGCCAAAATAATTCGCTCAATGCCAAACCTGCCAATTGAGGATTCTCAAGGCGTATTCACATTTTTTGCCAATAAAAATGTCACTGCAAGTGATTCAAAAAGACTGCTAAAAATCTTCGAAAAATTCGGCACTGCTTTTGAGCTAAAAGATGAAAAACTTTTCGACGCAGCAACTGCAATTTTTGGCTCGGGGCCTGCTTACATTTTTTTACTACAAGAAATTTTTACTGAAATTGCCATCAGTCACAAAATTAGTAACAAAGATGCTGCAGCGTTGGTTAAGCAATTATTTTTGGGCAGCGCTTTGATGTCTTGTAACTCTGATTTAGATTTTTTAGCACTACGCAAATCGGTCACTTCAAAAGGCGGCACCACCGATGCAGCGCTGCAAATTTTGCAAAAAAGTTCGGCATTAAAAAAGCTTTGTTCAGATGCCATTGACGCTGCTGCAGAAAGATCGAACAAACTTGCTAAATGAGATTAGCCCAGATTGTCAATAGATGCATGACAGCTTTGTCTGCAAAAAAATATGCCTCCAGCTACGGTAGAACGCCGCCACTCCTCTTAAATTTTGCGCCAAGCGCCCTCAATTTAGAAGAATTACAAAATACCAGCAAAAAACTAATCCCTATTGTTGCTGCTGAGGTTGTGCAAAATATGCTTTTGCGCCGTGAAGAATTTGTGCCTCACAATTCAGCCCAATGGGTTGCGATGAGAAATTTTCAGCTCAGAAAGCTTCGCTACGGTGAATGTGCTACTTTGAGCAACGGCTTACTTGCTGAGATAGTTGATGAAACTGCTTACCAAACTGGCGAGATGCAGGTTAGTCAATTTGATATAAATCCAAAAAATCAGAAAGACTTTCAACGCGGCCTTGATCACACCGCAATTCTATTGGAGTTAGATGGCAGAGAAATTTTAGCAGATTCGCTTCTTAGAACATCTTGTGACTTAAAAGATTTTCCAACTCATCCCCCACTTGTCAGATATTACGAAGAAGCCACTGATACTAGCGATAAAACAGCTATTGAGTTAGCTAAAGGCGCTCAACTCACCAAGAAAATCTTTGATCCATCTTTAGTAAATCCAGAGTCGCTGAGGCATTGGGATCAAAAACTAGAAACTCTTTTTCAACAAGACGACCTAGCCTTAGCTCGATTTGAAGAGTTAACCAAAGTTTTGGATCAGGCTGAAGATACGAAGCCCGATACTTTAAGATTTTTTATTCGCGATCTGATGCAGAACTTGCGTAATTTTACAGCGCAAAACGAGCAGCTCCTTTTGGATCAAAAAAAACTCCCTTCGGTAAAATTAAAGACCATTGGCAATTCTGCGATCAACCTCAATACAAATAATTCTAAACAAAAATGACCTCATCAATTGAAATCTACACAGACGGCGCTTGTTTAGGAAACCCTGGACGCGGCGGCTGGGGCGCTATTTTGCTTTACAAGGAGCATCGCAAAGAAATTTCAGGCGGCGAAAAATTAAGCACCAATAACCGCATGGAAATGCGCGCCGTAATTGAAAGCCTTAAGACGCTAAAAAAATTGTCGCAAGTCACCCTTTACACCGACAGCAAATATGTAATGGATGGGATCACAAAATGGATTTTCAACTGGAAAAAAAATGGCTGGAAAGGCTCTGATAAAAAACCGGTGAAGAATGTTGATTTGTGGCAAGAGTTAGATGCGGAAGTGGCAAAACACCAAATAAAATGGATTTGGGTTAAGGGACACAGCGGCAATAAGTTTAATGAGATTGCCGATATTTTGGCTAGAAACGCGGCAGAGCAAGCTTGAACAAGCGAGAGATCTTTTTGGGTTTAAGCGGCAATGTACCAATTTTTAAAATCTCCCACTCGATCCGCCGCGTGTCAGGGTAGCAGATGTGAGAGCTGTTGCAGTTGGGATCTCGATGATTCCTAATTGCGTTGTTTCGCTATTAGTCCGATCTCCACCTCGGACAGTCTGACCTTCTGGAGCAGTAGTGGCAAGGTTTATAGTGGCGTCAGCATCAGAGAGATTACTATAATCATGACCATCGTTATTTGTCGCCTCAGATCCAGTTGTTATTGTTACATCTCTAAGGTTTTTGTTTTGACACTTGATCCAAAGTGACTCTATAGGAGTTTTTATAAGTGACCCCACTCCATGATAAGCAACTTCTACAAAGCCATTTTTAACTAACCTCAAACCATCGCTGATTAATGAGGTAGCGTTAGAAGTTTGTCCAATAGCGCCAATTTGCAACCGTATGTTGTCCCAAAGGTTTTTGAAATCCCCTTGTAAGACAATAGCCGAATCTGGTTAACGAATTACTCTTTTTCTGTGAAATTTTAATAATTAATGAGAGGCGACATACTCTTTAGCCGCTTTAGCATCAAGCAGGGCTTGGTTTAAATAAACCCCCTCCTTCGCAACTTTCTCTGCATCTATTTCACCTTTGTCGCCAAAAAAAACATCAGCAATGTAGCGACCGTAAATGTCGGTTTTGTTGGTTTTGACAATTAGAAGCGGCGCATCTTTTAAAATTTTTTTCAGAGTTTCGGCGCTTTTTTTACCAGCCTCGCTGCTTAATTCGGGTGCGCTAATTTTGGCCAAGCGCAAAATTTCTTTGTGTTGAATTTTAAATCCCAAATCAAGCGTAACGTGAATTGTGTCACCGTCAACCACGCGACTAAGTTGAGCTTTGTAAGTATGAAGTTGAGACGCCTTTGCGTCAGATTTTTTTAAAGAAAAAGCCTCACTTTCTTTGAGCGACTCAACCACCAAGCCCTCGCCTTTTAAGCTGGTTTTTATTTGAGTAAAAATGTTGAAGCCGCAATCAACAAAAGTTTCAGAAAAATCTTCAACTTGCGCGATTTTGTAGGTAAAAAGACGCCCGCGCTGCACAGCGAGCTGAGAAATTTTTGCAGCTTTTTTGCGCGCTTTTTTAAGCGGTTTTAATTTGGCAATTTCTTGTTGCAGCTCGTTGGCTTCAAGTGCGTTTTCAACTGTAAAATCTTCTAAATATTGACGCTTCTGACTGTCTTTCACCGAAACCAAACTGCGGTAGTGGCTCCAAGTTAACTTGCCTTCTTCACTTGGCAGAGTCGAGTAGGTTTTGTAGAAGGCGCGCATTTGGTACAAAGTTTTTTCTGCAATTTTAATATCTTGCGACAGTTGCGCGAATAATTTTTTACCGTACTGGGCGCGTCTATTTTCTAGCAAATGATCGTTGATTATTTTTCCGATCTGCCAACTCATTAAAATTTTTTCGTGGTTAACTGATTTGACAATATTTTGCTCGGTTTTTTGCAGAGTTTTTTGAACTTCTAAAAGCAGTTTTTTGTAATTATTTAGCGAAATTTGCATCTGACCTCAAGCATTGTGTTTGTTGAGTTGGGGGTGGTTTTTTTGAATTTTCCGCACCGGTGCGGAAAATTCAGATTTTGCGAGATTTATTTAATGCACTTCTGCTGTAGCCGTAGCCGAAATAAACTGCCAGACCCAGAGATGTCCAAATTGCGAAATACCAGCCATTTTCAATCAGCAAAGTGTACACCAAATAACCGCATCCGGCAATCGCCAACGGCACCGTTACGTAAACTGCTGGGCATTTAAAAGTTCTTTGACGCTTTGGATCTTTAATGCGCAAAACCAAAACACCAAAAGCCACCACCATGAAAGAAAACAAAGTGCCTAAACTGGTAATGTGGCTTAAAGTTTTTAAAGGAAAAAAGCCCGAAACTATTGCAACTGCCGCAGTTACAAAAAGCAGGCTAACATTTGGTGTGCCAAATCTTTTGTGAATTTTAGAAAAAGATTTTGGAATTAACCCGTCTCTCGACATTACGAAGAAAACTCGCGATTGGCTGTAGATCAAAATTAGCAATACTGATGTGATACCTGCAAGCGCGCCGGTAGCCACCAAAGCTGAACCAATATTATTGCCATTTTCACGCAGTGCGCGAGCCAAAGGTTCTGGATTGTTCAAAGTGGTGTAGTGAGAGATTCCCGTAAGAACCAAAGCCACTGAAATGTAGAGAATGGCACAAATTACTGCTGATGCAATAATGCCGATTGGCAAATCTCTTTTGGGATTTTTACATTCTTCTGCCGCCGTTGCCACTGCATCAAAGCCAATGTAGGCGTAAAAAACTGTCGCGGCTCCGATGAAAATTCCGCTAATGCCAAATGGTGCAAAATTTGACCAATTTTCTAACTTAACCATTGGTGTGGCAATAATTAGAAATAGAAAAATTACTGAAAGCTTGGTGGCCACTAAAATGCGGTTAAGCGTGACGCTTTCTTTGGTGCCGCGGATTAAAAGCAAACCGATAAAAACTGTAATGCCAATTGCCGGAAGGTTGACAATTCCGCCATCTTCTGGCGATTGCGAAAATGCGGCAGGTAAATTAATTCCGCCATTTTTAAGAATACCAACAATGTATCCCGACCAACCCAGCGCTACACTTGCAGCCCCTACTCCATATTCCAAAATCATTCCCCAACCAACCAGCCAGCCAACAAATTCACCCAAAACTGCGTAAGAGTAAGTGTAGGCACTACCAGAAACCGGCACCATTGATGCAAGTTCAGCGTAAGCAAGTCCGGCAAAAACGCAGACTATTGCGGCTAGAAGATAAGAAAGAGCAATCGCAGGACCTGCGTAAGTTGCAGCGGCAACGCCAGTCACAACAAAAACGCCGGTGCCGATTGTACAACCGATGCCTATCAATATTAGGTCGAAGGCACCTAAAGTTTTTTTGAAAGAATTTTTTTCAGAAGCGGCGACGAGATCTTCAATGGTTTTTTTACGAAATAGGTCAAGCATGCTGTAATCTTATTTAACCTTGTTCAAAGGGCTTTTTTTGTAGGCGTAAACGAAGTAAACTACGATACCTAGCGTGAACCAAAGAAGTGAGAAAATACCGGTTTTTAGGAATAGTTGATAAAGCAAATAACCACAGCTCAAAACCGCTAAAGGACCAACTACAAATACTGCCGGACATCTAAATGGCCTCTCCAAATCAGGTCTCTTGATGCGCAAAACTACCACAGCAACCGCAACCATCACGAAAGCAAACAAAGTTCCAAGACTAGAAAGATCGCCCATGATTTGAATTGGGGTGAATCCAGAAATTATTGCGGTGGCAAAAGCAACGAAGAGGCAGCCAAAATAAGGAGTGCCGAATTTTTTATGCAATTTGTTAAAGACTGGCGGAATCAAGCCATCGCGAGCCATTACGAAAAAGATACGAGATTGGCCATACATGAAGACCAGAAGTACCGCCATTAATCCCGCAACTGTTCCGGTAGCAACCAATGCTGAACCAATATTGCTGCCATTAGCTCGTAAAGCGTAAGCCATCGGCTCGGCATTGTTGAGTTCACTGTAATGAACGATGCCGGTAAGAACCAAAGACACGACTAAGTAAAGTAAAGCGCAGATTAGCAGCCCGCCAATAATGCCAATTGGCAAATCACGATTAGGATTTTTACATTCTTCAGCAGTTGTAGCAATAGCGTCAAAACCAAGATAGGCGAAGAAAATCGCTGCAGCGCCAACGATTACGCCGTTCCAGCCAAATGGCATGAATTCAGCATAATTTTCCATTTTAATGTGAGGAGCAGCAAAGGCTAAGAAAAGAAAAATAACCCCAAGTTTGATCGCAACTAATATGCGATTAATGATCAAACTTTCTTTCGTGCCACGTATCAATAGTGAGCCAATAAAAATACAAATGAAGACAGCCGGAAGATTAATCAAGCCGCCTTCAAACGGACCTTTGGCAAGATATTCAGGAAAAGCAACGCCGGCAGTTTTTAAGATTCCAACAAAGTAGCCAGACCATCCCGCAGCAACGGTTGAAGAGATTAAAGTATATTCCAAAATTAATGCCCAAGCAACAAGCCATGCTATAAACTCACCAAGAACAACGTAAGCGTAAGTATAAGCGCTACCAGCAACTGGAATCATCACAGCAAGCTCGGTGTAGGCCAAGGCAGCAAAAATACAAACAACCCCAGAAAAAAAGTAAGAAATAGAAATGGCTGGACCGGCATATTTAGCAGCAGCAACACCAGTTAAGACAAAAATCCCGCCACCAATAATGCAGCCAATTGACAGCAAAACTAAATCCAAAGCGGTTAAAGTTTTTTTCAAAGAATTTTTTTTGGCACTCGCTAAAGTGCTTTCAATGCTCTTGGTTCTGAAGATTGATTTCATGATTTTGCGCAATTATTTAAAAGTTTAGTCGTTAGCAAGCAAAGCTTCGTCAGCAACTTCTTGACTGATGACGCCTCTCAGCAACAAATCATTAATTGAGTCTTTCATCAGGCACATTCCAACTTTTTTACCCAATTCAATAATTGAGTTCATTTGTGGAACCTTATCTTCGCGAATCAGGTTACGAATCGAAGAATTCGCAATCATAATTTCGTAAGCAGCACATCTACCACCACCTTCTTTTTTTAAGAGGCGTTGAGAGACTACTGCTTTGATTGAACTAGAAAGCATGGTACGCACAACTGGCTTGTCTTGCGGAGGAAATACGTCAATAATTCTGTTAATAGTTTGGGCGGAAGAACTAGTGTGTAAAGTTCCTAAAACTAAGTGACCCGTTTCAGCGGCAGTTAAAGCCAAGTGAATCGTTTCAACGTCACGCAATTCTCCAACCAAAACCACATCCGGGTCTTCACGAAGGGCGCTTTTTAGAGCATTGGCAAAAGATAAAGTGCTGTTGCCAACTTCACGTTGGTTGATTAGAGATTTTTTATTTTTGTGAACAAACTCTACTGGATCTTCAATTGTAATAATGTGGTGGGCGTAGTTGGTGTTGATCTGATCAATCAAAGCCGAAAGCGTAGTTGATTTGCCGCTACCGGTTGGTCCAACAACTAGAATCAAACCTTTTTTAGCACTAGCCAAACTGCGTATAATTTCTGGCGCATGCAGCATTGAAAGGCTTTTGATCTCGGTTGGAATTTCACGAAAAACCGCCGCAGGGCCGTAAATAGTGCGAAAAGCATTAACGCGAAAACGTAGATCACCCACAACTTTAATTGAGAAATCTAACTCCCATTTTTCGGCGTAGGTTTTTTTTTGAACATCATTCATCACAGAGTTCAATATTTCCATCACGACTGAATCAGTCAATATTGGGGCATCAGGAATTGCCACAATATCACCATCAACACGCAACATTGGCGATGACCCAGTTGAGATGTGTACGTCAGAGCAATTTTGCCTCTTGGCGTAGGTCAGAATTTTATCGATCATAATTTATTTTTAAGAGATTGGAGGCGTTTTTGAACTTGCTCAATTGGAACTACTGGATTGTCGTCAGAGTAGAGCTCTTCCACGCCAGAATAAAGATCTATCGCTTTTTCATCTTGATTAGTTTTGTCGTAAATCACCGCGAGATTATATTTGTAACCAACATTTTTCGGATCGATTGCAATTGCTCTTTCAAGCAATGAAGCGGCTTGCTCATGGTTTTTGGTTTTGTCGTAAGCCAAGGCTGCTTGAGCAATGATGTAAGCTGAATCTGGATTTTGAGCTGTTAGACGCGACAACAAGTAAGATGCATCTTTAGGAGATTCTTCGATCAAAATTGAAAGCAAATTTCCGATAATTTCTTCTTGGTTGTTGGGATTATTTTTTAGCAAATCGCGATACAAAGTTTTAGCTTGGCGAATTTGTCCAAGTTTTTGATAAACAACTGCGAGAGAAAATTTGCTGTAAATGTTATCTGGTTCAGCAGCGATAACTTGTTTGTAAAGCTCAACTGCAACTTCATATTGACCAATCAGTGCTGAGTTATAAGCGAGTTTTTCTTTCTCACGCATGTCAAAATTTTCAGCCTTCGGATCAACAACAACAATTTCAATATCTTCATTTGGCTGGTCATCTTTTGCATCACCTGCCGTCATCGTAAAATCACTTTTTTTCGCAACTTTTTTCTTTTTATAAACATCAATTTTTGCGCGAGAATCCTTGTCGAAAAGTAGAGTTTTTTCTATCTCTTTTACAACATCATCATTGGTTGCATAATTAGATGCAAAAGCCTTACCTAAAAAGATCTGCAGGGAAAGTATTGCAACAAAAAATACAGTGCTCTTGGAGCCGTTAGTTTTAATCATGACAATTTTAGTATTTTTGAAAAGCGATTTGGAAGGACTCGGATTTTAGTTGTTCTATTTTTTTAAATTTTAAAAGAAAAGGTCTGAAAGTGTTTGAAAATTTGGCGACTAATTTGTGGCGTTTTTGAGAAAATTTTTAAGCCGATTTTTTTCCAAAATTATTTTTTACATAAACCATCACCGCCATAATTGACGCAGGTGTAACGCCTTGAATTTTAAAGGCTGCGGCGATTGTTACGGGACGAAATTTATTTAATTTTTCTCTCACCTCAAGCGATAGACTTTCAATTTTTGCATAATCAAGTTCGAGTGGAATTTTAATATTTTCATCTTGACGAAAAATTTCCAAGTCACGCTCCTGACGCTTTAAATACGAGCTGTAGAGCGCATTGATGGCGATTTGTTTTTTGGTTTTTTCGTCAATTGTTGCAATCTCCTTGGGCCAAATTTTGGCAATTAAATCAAAATCAATTTTTGGAAAAGACAGTAACGCCATGGCATTTCTTACCACACCATCTTGCTTAATATTAGCGCCGAATTCGGCAATTTTATTGGGCGAAATTTTTAAAGTTTCAAGCAATTTTGTTGCTGCTTCAATTGTGGCTTTTTTGTGATTAAAAAATTCTTCACGCTCAGATTTTACTACACCAATTGCTACACCTCTTTGCGTCAAACGCATATCGGCGTTATCAGCGCGCAAGCTTAAACGATATTCCGCGCGTGAAGTGAGCATGCGGTAAGGCTCGTTAGTTCCAAGTGTCGTTAAATCATCAATCATCACGCCGATATAGCTGCTGGCGCGATCTAAAATAAATTCTTCTTTAGAGCCCTGAGCAATTAATGCTGCGTTAATTCCGGCAACTAAACCCTGCCCTCCCGCTTCTTCGTAGCCTGTGGTGCCGTTGATTTGTCCGGCGAAAAAAAGGCCGCGAATTTTTTTGGTTTCAAGAGTTGGCAGCAATTCGCGTGGATCAACAAAATCGTACTCAATGGCGTAACCAGCTTGGGTGACGCGGCAATTTTCTAGACCCGGAATTGTTTTTAAAAACTCAATTTGCACCTCAGGCGGTAGTGAGGTTGAAATGCCATTTGGATAAATTAGGTCACTGTTCAAACCTTCGGGCTCTAAGAAAATTTGGTGACGCTCTTTGTCAAAAAAGCGATGAACTTTATCTTCAATTGATGGGCAGTAACGTGGGCCCACGCCTGAAATGTAGCCGCCATACATTGCAGATTTTTGTAAATTATTTTTGATGATTTCGTGAGTTTTGGCGTTGGTGTAAGTGATGTAGCAGTGAGTTTGCGGAGCGGCAACTTTGTCATTTAAATAAGAGAAGGGTTGCGGCGGAGTGTCGCCTGCTTGTTCTTCAAGATTGGTAAAATCAATTGAGTTGCGATCAATTCGTGGCGGAGTTCCGGTTTTAAGTCGCGCCAAAGCAAATTTGTGAGCTTCGAGAGTTTTCGAAATTCCCTCAGATGGCGCTTCGCCAACGCGCCCTGCTGGGGTTTGTTGATCGCCAATGTGAATTACGCCACGCAAAAAAGTACCAGTGGTTAGAATTACTGAAGTGGCTGCAATGGTTTTTCCATCACCTAAAACCACGCCGCAAACTTTGCCATTTTCAATTTTGATATCTTCAACTGAGCCAAAGGCGATTTCGAGATTGGGATAATTTTTTAAAATTTTGTTAATCGCTTTTTTGTAAAGCTCGCGATCTGCTTGAGCCCGTGGTGAGTGCACCGCTGGGCCTTTAGAGGCGTTTAAAATACGAAAGTGAATTCCGGCTTCATCAATTGCTCTGGCCATAACGCCGTCAAGCGCATCAATTTCTTTGACGATGGTGCCTTTAGCCACACCGCCAATTGCCGGATTGCAAGACATCTCGCCCAAATTTTCCGGCTTTTTAGTAACCAATAAAGTTTTTACACCCATTCGCGCCGAGGCGCATGCCGCTTCAACTCCGGCATGGCCTGCGCCAATTACGATTATCATCATCCCCCCAGCCCTCTACTTCCCTTAATTGGAGGAGGTGGCAAGTTTGTTAGGTCAGGATCTAGACCGATTGGTTTAGCGCTGTTAGTCTTGAAGATACTGCGTGGTAGATTCATTTTTGTTTTAAGTGAATCACAAGTTGGGATATTTTCTGTCACACCGTGCTTTGCAAGCTCAGCTAATAACAGCTTATCGTTCCAAAGCGGACCAGTAAGAACAGGTGGCTTGTTAGGATCACTTGCGTCTTGCACATATATTCCGCCATCGGAAATTTCCTTACCTTTTTTATCTGCCCTCTTTTTTGTAACCAAAGAAATCAAAGGCGTCATTTTAGCCAAAACTGTAACCGGTACTTCTTTTACTTGTGCAACTTTAGTGATACCATTTTGAGGCGTAACCGGAACTCCTTCAAACAAGATCGCAGTTTTGCGCTCGCCGTCAATCACCGACATGGCTTTTACTTTGAAATTATTGCACAAGCCTTGATCAACCTTTGAAAGACTAGAGACGCCTTTAGCATGGTAGTTTCCCGAGCTATCCTTGGTGTGTACGGTTGATTCGTCCATGATTATATCGCCGTACTTAAACGTCTTATCGGTCTCTTTACCATCTTTGTAAGCCTTAATGTTGTTGCCACCATCCCCAGTAGCTAGGCATACCCTTACGTAGAGAGCATTTGGGGCAACGGTGCCACGAACGTGAAGATACATCATATCGTCACCTTCATAACCTGCTTCAGATTTAGGATCGAATCTGTTTAGACCATTAAAAACCACTGTGGCAATGTCATTTCTTCGATTTGGCCTAGAAACTTGAAGCCCTGGATAAGGGCTATCGGACATTTTCGCTTTTTCAAAAAAGTCTTTTACGTCTGTTTCTTTGGAGGCTAAAGCGTTACTACTCGTAAAAAATCTATTACTTTTCCAATGCTGCGCGAGTTGTGCTGTAGCTGCTTGTTTCTCGAATTCGCTGAAGTCAAGTTTCTCTTTATTTGCTTCTTCAATTTCTCTGGCGGCATTGCGAGAAAATTCAGTTGAGGCAACTCTGCGGGCGTTATCTTTTTCAACGACAGTTAAACTTTCGAGACATTTCTTCGTATCAGAAGATTTAGCTACGGCGCTTTTTAAAGCATCGCCCTCTACACCTTCTAAAACAGGATGCTCAATTCCCGAACTATCTTGATATTTTGACTTCGTCAAATCACCAAATTCTTTTTTCAGAGAATATTGAGCTGCGCGCTTTAGAGCATGTGATCTCGTTGGATAAAGATCCTCCACAAATTCTCGAGAGTGTTGTAGATTTTGACCAAAGTTATCGAATGGTTCACGTTCACCTGATTCTAGAGAAGTGAGCCTAGCAATCAAATCGTCGCTACCCAAAATCTCATCGATTTGATCTTCTTTCAAACCAAGAGCCGAGAGCTTTTTTTGATATGTTCCATATAAGTCTGGAAGGCCATCATCTGAAGAATTTTTTAGATTATTCTTAGCCTCCTCAATTTGCTTTTCCAATTTCTTCGAGTCGCTTTCAAAAGTCCTAACTGCTTCAAAAACCTTTCTTACTCCAGAGTGGTATTCACTTAAAATCTCAAGCACCTTTTCTCTTTTAACTCTGTCATCCTCGGCTTTTTCTGACTTGGGATCTAGTGATAGATCGGCATCTTCTATAATTTTTCTGAGGGCTTTTATTTTATAATCTAGATCGAGAGCATTTTTTTGAGAAAAGTTACCTGATTTTATATCGCCGCCATCCTCACTAAAATCATCATTACCATCCTCACTAAAATCATCATTACCATCCTCACTAAAATCATCACTAACAACACCGCTCAAATCCATCGCTTCATAAGCTCTTTTTCTTCCAGCCTCTAAAACTTCAAGCGCCTTTTTAAGCTCCACAAGTTTTGCTGTGGCCAATGCAGCATTTTGATATTCTATGCGGGATTTAAGGGCAATATCCTGAAAAGTAGATTCAGAAATATATGTTGTTGACATGCCTCGCTCTGGCGAAGAGGAGATTACGCAGTAAACATCTGCAGACTCGCCGTCACCCTTTGGATCAATGACTTTAGCAATTGTCATCTTCGATTCTCGGAGTGCCGCAGTATTCCCAGCAGCATCTACATCGTGACCAAGATAGGTTAAACCTCTTTTACCAAAATCATAAATAGCCACCGAAAGACCACTTTCGTAAAGCTCCATCGTTTTATCGCTTTCTCTGATTCGACCCGAAATTTCAGGGATCTTACAATCTTGACCCGAATCACCGTCATAATGACCAAGAGACCTTAGCTCAAGTTGGCTAATTCTAATTGGCCATGATCGATCATCTCTTCTTGCCTTTTCTGCAAGCTCTCTAGCCTCTTTTTCTTCACGAGCTTTTTTTTCTGCCGCTTGATGATCGGCAGCTTGCTTACGAAGAGCTTCGAATTCTCTTTTTTGATCTCCGGAAAGCGTTTTGAGTCTTTCTTCAGCTTCATTTTTAGCTTTTAAATCTCTTTCTTCGGCATCTTTTTTGGCTTGTAACTCTCTTGCTTCAGCTTCATTTTTAGCTTTTAAATCTCTTTCTGCGGCATCTTTTTTGGCTTGTAACTCTCTTGCTTTAGCTTCATTTTTAGCATCAAGGAGATCTGCTTCTACTCTTTCCTGAATCTCAAGCATCCTATCCATTCTTTCCCTTATCTCCCTGATATCACCCGAGTAATCCACTCCAACTCCAACTCCTCCACCTAAAAAACCTCCCCCTCTAATCAAGTTCGAATGAGCATTTTGGTCAACAAGGTGTTTATGGAATTCTTCTTTCAGTGAATCAACTCGTTTCTTTTCGCTCTCTTGCAAACGTAATGCAGCATCATAACGATTTGTTAACTCTTCTATTTTCGACCGCAGCTCCTCAGCTAAAGCATTAAGAGTAGCAAATTCATTATCGACCTCATTATTCTCGCTATCCTGATAATCAGAATCACTACTAATGCTAGAGGGGCGTCGTGCTGAACTTTTTGAACCATTAGATGAAGAAGACTGCGATTTAACAGGTTGACTACTTTTTTGACTGCTTTGTGTTGAACTTTTTGAACTAGAGCCTCCCGATCCATTGACTGAAGAAACCTTCGATTCATTGCGAATTGCTCCCTGATAACTATTTACACTTTCAAGGTCATCTCCATTAATACTATCTTCAATACTATCTTCCTCCCCATTCAAAACGTTCTCCCCATTCTCCTTATTATAATGATAAGCACGAAGCTTCTCAAGCTCTTCTTCGAATTTCCTTGCATTAATAATCTTAAGTTCCGCAGCTTCTTGACTCAACCTCTCTTTCTCTTGCCTCAACTCCTTTTCCTTCACGAAACGATCAAGATTCGAAGCAATCTCTTTTAGGGCTCTTGTTACATTTTCCTGCTTAATATCCTTTACCCTCAATATCATCTGTCTACCTAGAGCCGGTGTATTTACTCCGGCGGGCTCCAATGCTAATGCTTGTTTCCCCTCTTTTGGCTCCTCTAGTTGTAGTTTCTCAGTTTTCAGAAATTCCATAACAGCGATAGCCACATCTACACCATTCGGGTCGCTACCTTGGATCAGCTTTGCATTTTTTGCATTCTCACTGTCACTTTCGCCTTCTTCGCTTTCTCCCTTGTATTTAAGCTCTTTGGTCCCGTAGCGCCGGCTTTTATTAAGACGATTCTCCCCGCCCTCATACAAAAGATCTTCTATCGCAATTAGCACTTTAATTGCTTCTGCTTTGTTTCTACCCATAAAGCCTCGTCCAACTCGCTGCATCCCTAGGGCGGCTATATTACTCTTCCTAGCATTGAGTATTGCTTCCACAGCTTCTTTGATAGCAACGCTATTATCTTTTTTGATGGTAGCGTGTTTCTCAGCAGCGCTTTTCTGCCCCTTATTTTTTGACATAAATTCAAAAATTTATTTTAAAAAATTAAAAATATTTCTACTCGCTTAAAGCCGCCCAATATTGGTCAGACTTAATTTCATTTAACCGCGAAACCGTGCGCTTAAAAGCCTCAGCGCCAGTTCCGCTTTTGTAAATTTTTTCAGATTTTGTTTTTGCTAAAACGATGAGGCCAGTTTTTTTTTCGTAAACCTCATCGATGAAAAGCACGAAGCGCCTTGCTTCATTGGCATCTTCTGGCAGGAGCTGTGGAATTTTCAACAAAAAAATCAGATCAAAATTTTGACAGATCGCCTGATATTCTGCCGCAGCAAATTCAACCCGACACAAATCATCAAAATCAAAAACAGCAACTTTCTTGTAAGTTTTTTTGATTTTAATTTCACGCCCCCAAACCTTGATTTTAGCTGGCTTTAGCTTGGCGCCGTCAGTCGTGGCTTCGATGATTTTTTTTACCTCGTCACGATTTTTTTGATTCGAAATAAAATAGCGCTTCGTCAAATTTTTAACGTATCTGCTGCGGTAATCAATTGGCGAATCGAGATACAAAACCTCGCAATTTTGCAGCAAAACCTTCTCCACAAATTCTAAAAAAACTTCGCGCTGCAAGCCATTTTTGTAAAGCTCTAGCGGCTTAGAATTAGAAGTAAAAATCGACACAATATTTTGTGAAAATAAAAAAGAAAAAATCCGCGCAAGCAACATTGCATCCGCAATATCCATCACCTGAAATTCGTCAAAACAAATCAGATGATTTTTTCCGACCACTCTCTTCAAAGCCTCGATCAACTCTTCTTTAAATTCTTTCTCTTCTTGGCGAATGTCACGCAAAGCCTCGTGAATTAAGCGCATGAAGCCGTTAAAGTGAAAATAAACTTTCGGCGTTTTACTCAGAGAATTAAAAAAACTTTTCATCAACATCGACTTTCCACGACCAACATCGCCATGAATGTACAAACTTTTTAATTGGTTTTTTGGCGAAATAATTTTTTGAAAAAAACCAACGGACGCTTGATTTTCAAGCTCTTTGGCAAGTTGCTGTAATTTTTTTTCAACGAGAATTTGTTGAGGGTCGAGAAGCATTATTTGAGTAATGTTGAAATTTGAGAGTTGCGAATTTTTTAACTTAGCGATTCATAAAAACAAACCTCGCTCGATTTGACAATTGATTCTAATTTTTTTGCTAAATAAAAATCGCGCAAAATTTCCCCTACAAAAATCTCTTACAAATTCATGCCTTTTCCGATTCTTTCGACTTTGATTTTTTTGCCTATTTTAGCCGTAATTGCGCTACTATTTGTCAACTTCAAAAATAGTCGTAATTACTTTACTTACGGGCTTGCAATCAGCTTCATTAACTTTGCCTTAAGCTGCAAATTACTTTGTGATTTCAACAAAAATTTAGACGGCTTTCAATTCACTGAAGTCTTCAAACTTCTAACTAATTACGACATTAAATATTTCGTTGGCGTTGATGGAATTTCAATTTTGATGATTTTACTCACCACCTTCTTAACCCCGATCTGCTTGGCGATTAGCCTCAAATCAATTGAAAAACGCATTAAAGAATACGTAATTTCTTTCTTACTTATTGAAGCTTTCGTAATTGGCTCTTTCTGCGCGCTTGACCTAGTTTTTTTCTACATCTTTTTCGAAGCGATGTTAATTCCAATGTTTTTGGTAATTGGCATTTGGGGCGGCGAAAACAGAATTTACGCGGCTTACAAATTTTTTCTCTACACTCTTTTTGGTTCAGTTCTTTTTCTCATTGCCATCATTTGCATCTTCGTTTTCACTGGCACCACTGACGTTGTAGCTTTGACCAAGGGCCTTCCAACCTACTTTCCGCTCGAATATCAAAAATGGTTGTGGTTGGCTTTCTTTGTTTCTTTCGCTGTGAAAGTTCCGATGTTTCCAGTGCACACTTGGTTGCCCGACGCCCACGTGCAAGCGCCAACTGCTGGTTCGGTTATTCTTGCTGGTATCTTAATTAAACTCGGCGCTTACGGCTTCATCCGCTTCTCGCTGCCGTTTTTTCCTGCGGCTTCGCAATTTTTTGCCCCGATGGTTTTAACGCTCAGCGTCATCGCCATCATCTACGCTTCGCTTGTTGCCTTGATGCAAAAAGACATGAAAAAAATGATTGCCTACTCCTCCGTTGCTCACATGGGTTTCGTGACCATGGGAATTTTCAGCTTCACCCGCCAAGGCATTGACGGCGCCATCATGCAAATGATTAGCCACGGGATTGTTTCTGCGGCACTTTTCATGTGCGTTGGCTCAATTTACGATCGTCTTCACACCAAGCAAATCGCTGACCTCGGCGGCATCGCAACTAAAATGCCCAACTTCGCCATGCTTGCGATGATTTTCACCATGGCTTCAGTTGGATTACCTGGAACTAGTGGCTTCGTTGGAGAATTTTTAAGCATTCTCGGCACTTTCAAAGCCAACAAAGCTGCGGCAATTTTTGCAACAATTGGAGTGATTCTTGGCGCTTGCTACATGCTTTGGCTCTACAAACGTGTTTGGTTTAGCGAAATCACCAATCACCATGTTGATGAAGTTTCTGATCTGGGAAAAGTTGAATTTATTTCACTTGGCCTAATGGCTTTTTTTGTAATTCTGCTTGGCGTTTTACCAAATCTGGTTTTGAGCTTTTTCACTCTGCCGGTTAGCAATTTGCTTAAAGTTTTTTCTTAAAATAATCACACCCGTCATCCTTGAGCTCTAAGAACCCAAGGATGACGAACTGTTTAATTAATATTTTACCATGAACCTCACTCTAATCTCTCCAGAAATCACTTTATTCCTCGGGGCCTTAATCATCTTAATGTCAGATGTTTTCTTCGCTAAAAAAGTAAAAGATTTTTTCTACATCTCACACCTGCTCTCGCTTTTATTTTGCGCTGTCGCCCTTTTCTTCGTGCTTAAAAATTTCACCATTGCCGACATCACTTTCAGTAAAATGTTCGCCTCAAATTCCTTCACCTCCTTTGTCAAAGCGGTCACTGTTGCCCTGCTTGCTGTGGTAGTTTTATTTTCATTTAAATTCGTCAGTAGTTTTCCAAAAATCAGCGCTGAATTTTTAGCGCTTTTGATGATTGCAACATCGGGCGGCATGATTTTGGTTTCAGCAAATGACTTTTTGGTTTTCTATTTAGGCTTAGAGCTACAAGCACTTTCACTTTACCTTCTTGCTGCACTAAATCGCGACTCAGCAAAATCTTCTGAAGCTGGGATGAAATATTTTATTCTGGGCTGCTTGGCTTCAGGCATTTTGCTTTTTGGCATTTCACTAATTTACGGCTTTTCTGGTACCACTAATTTCAGCGCTTTGATGGAGCTTTACCACAAACCAAATGTCGCTCCGCAAATTCCGGTTGGCGTAATGTTTGGTTTCGTTTTAGTAATCACCGCGATGTTTTTCAAAATCGCCGCTGCACCGTTTCACATGTGGAGCCCTGATGTTTACGAAGGTTCAGCCACAATCTCGACCACCTTCTTTGCTACTGTCGCCAAATTCACCGCAGTAATGGCTTTGTTGCGCTTATTTTACGCGCTCATCATCGGCTGGCACGGCATTGAAAAAATCTTTATTTTCTCAGCCATTCTTTCTTTGGCGGTTGGCAGTTTTGGTGCAATTTTTCAAAAAAGTTTTAAAAGACTTTTAGCCTACAGCTCAATTGGCCACGTCGGCTTCGTCTTGCTTGGCATGTCTGTTTTGAGCAAAGATGGATTCACCGCCTGTATTCTTTACATGGTAATTTACGCAGTGATTTCGATTGGTTCTTTTGGCTTCTTAAACCTAGTTACCAGTGCCACCACTGATAAAGAAAGCGATGCTGAAAACGACAAAATTTTTGAAATTTCTTCCCTTGCCGGACTTTCAAAAACCAACCCATTCATGGCTTTTTCACTAGCCGCTTTGATGTTTTCAACTGCCGGAATTCCGCCTCTAGCCGGATTCTTCTCTAAATTCTTCATCCTTACTGCCATACTATCTCAAGGCCATTTAGCGGCAGCAATTTTAGCAGTTTTGTTTAGCGTGGTTTCTGCTTACTACTATTTACGAATCGTCAAAATCATGTATTTTGATGAGCCGCAAAAAGTAATGGAACTCGATCAAACCACCAACATCAAAGTAATCATTTTCGTTACCGCACTTTTCAACTTACTTTTCATTTTCTTCATCGACGCAATCACAAATTCAATCGCCAATTTTGCAGGACTGTAATGATTTCAAAACCTCTGCTCTCGCGCAAAAAAGATGTCGCTCTAAAAGGCGAAATCTCGGTTGCTGGCGACAAATCAATTTCACACCGCGCGCTAATTTTTGCCGCCCTTGCCCACGGCAAAAGTAAAATCACTGGCCTTCTCGAAGGCGAAGATGTTTTAAAAACCGCCGCCGCTCTGCGTTTAATGGGCGTGGCAATTGAAAAAAATTCTGACCATTGGATGGTTAATGGCTCTGGCGTTGGCGGATTATGCGAGCCAACTGACTTTCTCGACATGGGCAATTCTGGCACCGCAGCGCGCTTGATGGCGGGTCTTGTTACTCCTTACAATTTCACCTCATTTTTTACAGGTGATGCCTCACTACGCAAACGCCCAATGAATCGCGTTTTGGAGCCAATCAAACAATTCGGCGCTCAAATTATTTCTCGCCAAGGCGGCTTGATGCCTTTTGCCGTTATTGGTGCCAAAGATCCTTTGCCAATTGAGTATAAAATGAAAATGGCTTCCGCCCAAGTCAAAAGCTGCATCTTACTTGCCAGTCTTGTGACCCGTGGCACTACCACAATTATTGAGCTAGAAAAATGCCGCGACCACACTGAAATCATGATGCGTTATTTGGGCTTAAAAATCGCCTGCGACAATTTTGAAAATGGCACCAAAATTTCTTACTCGGGCTTGCAAGAATTTGACGCCAAAAATTTTGAAGTTCCGGGCGACATTTCATCCGCAGCTTTTTTGATTGTTGCGGCGCTTTTGGTAAAAAATTCCAAAATCAAAATTAAAAATGTCGGCGTTAATCCTTTGCGCGATGGCGTGGTTGTTACTTTGCGCGAAATGGGCGGTAAAATCGAATTAGTTAACGAGCGCGAAATTAGCGGCGAAAAAGTTGCTGATATTTTGGTCGAATCAAGCGACCTCAAAGGTGTTGAGGTGCCGGCACATCGCGCTTCAAGCATGATTGACGAATATCCGATTTTGGCAGTGGCCGCAGCAAACGCGCAAGGCACCACCAAAATGAACGGCCTTGCTGAATTGAAATTTAAAGAAAGTAATCGTCTTTTGATGATTGCCCAAAACCTTGAGGCTTGCGGCGTTAGCGCCAAAATGGGTGACGACTTTTTAGAAGTTGTAGGCGGCGTCAAACAACAAAAAAACGCGATAAAAATTTCAACCGCAATGGATCACCGAATTGCAATGTCGTTTTTGGTCATGGGCTTGATGATGGAGAGAGGCACTGAAATTGATGACGCTTCAATGATTGCGACAAGCTTTCCGAATTTTGAGAAAATTTTTAAAGATTTTGGTTCGGGGTTTGAAGGGGTTTAGCTCTTTTTCGCTAACCTTCTACTTAGTCATGCTGAGCCTGTCGAAGCATGATTCGTGGCACGATGGTGCCCAGAATCATGCTTCGACAGGCTCAGCATGACTAAGAATGTGATTAAGAGTGATCGGAAAATGATTTTCAAAACCTAATTTTTCGCAAACCACACCTCACCAACCCGCGATTTTAAAGGATTCTTAAAATTCCCAACATTCCTGCCGCCGGCGGCAGGAATTCAAAAAATAGCCTGATTTTAAATGATCTCACCTTCCGAATTAATCGCCAAAATCCGCACTTACCATCCAGACCTAAATGAACAACTGATCCAAAAGGCCTACCTTTTTTCCAAAGCCTCACACGGCAATCAAAAGCGCCATTCGGGCGATCCTTATTTTTCTCATCCTCTGGCTGTTGCTGAAATTTTAATCGATCTCAAACTCGACCAAGCCTCAATCATCACGGCTTTGCTGCATGATGTTGTTGAAGACACCGAGGTAACTCTTGAAGAAATCGAAAAAGATTTTGGTGAAGAAGTGGTAAATTTGGTCGATGGCGTGACCAAGCTAGGCAAAATTCATTCCGCGCCCTCCAGTGAAAGAGTTGCAGAAAATTTCCGCAAATTAGCTTTGGCAATGTCGCAAGACATCCGCGTCTTAATCGTCAAGCTTGCCGACCGCCTGCACAACATGCGCACGCTTTTTTACGTGCCATCCCGCGAAAAAAAAATTAACAAAGCACAAGAAAGCCTAGATATTTACGCACCACTTGCGGGTCGCATTGGTCTTAGTAAAATCAAAGATGAAATGGAAGATTTGTGTTTTGAAATTATTGATGCAGAAGCGCGCAATCAGATCATCTCTCACATTAATGAGCTGCGCGAAAAAAATAAAAATCTCATCGAGAAAATTCTTGAAGACCTCAAACACATTTTAGATTTGGAAAAAATCGAATGCGAAGTTTCGGGACGCGAAAAAAAGCCTTATTCAATCTGGCGCAAAATGCGCGATCAAAATATCGGCTTTCACAACATGCACGACATCATGGCGTTTCGCATTGTTGGCAAAGATGTGGGCGAATGTTACCGAATTCTCGGTGCGATTAATTCTTACTACAACATGATACCTGGCACTTTCAAAGACTACATTAGCACGCCAAAAGAAAACGGTTACCAATCGCTGCATCTGACAATTTTAGGGCCGTTTAATAAGAAAATCGAAATTCAGATTCGTGATCAAAGAATGCACGAACTCTCCAACCTAGGAGTTGCAGCACATTGGCGCTACAAAGAAAATCTCACTAAAATTTCTTCCAAGACTAACGCTGAAAACGAACAATATCGCTGGATCCGCGACTTGCTGCATCTTTTTGAAACCTCTGAAAACGCTTCGGAAGTTTTGAAGAATCACAAGCTGCAAATGCATCAAGACAAAGTCTTTTGCTTCACACCAAATGGCGACATTTTCAACCTGCCCTTTGGTTCAACCGTGATTGATTTTGCTTACGAGGTGCACTCAGGCGTTGGAAATAGCTGTGTTTCGGCAAAAATTAATGGCGCCATTTCACCGCTGCGGCAAAAACTCGAAAATGGCGATCAGGTTGAAATCATTACGGCAAAAAATGCCAAGCCTTCACACAATTGGCTGCAATTTGTCACCACTTCCAAAGCGCGTTCGGCAATCAAAGCCTTTATTCGCAGTGAAAAATTTGAAGAATACAGCTCACTTGGTCGCGTCATTTTAAATAAATTTTTCGCCTCAAAAGATTTAAAATTAAGCGAAAAACTTTTGGAAAAATGCCTGAACAATTTTCACAAAAAAACTGTCGGCGATTTATGCTTTAAAGTGGCTGAAGGTGTGATTTCGCGCCAAGAAATTCTCAAAGTAATTTATCCAGAATTTAAAGAAGAAATTGCCAAAGAAAAATTTTTAAAACCACATCACGAATCAAAAAATAAATCGAGCCACTCGCTGCCAATTGAAGGTTTAGTTTTTGGCATGGCAATGCATTACGCGGGGTGCTGCAACCCAATTCCGGGAGATCCGATCGTTGGAATCATCAATACCGGAACTGGCGTGACGATTCACAATCAAACCTGCAAAAATTTAAAAAATTTGGTTTTAACGCCGCAAAGAGTTTTGGATGTATGTTGGAAAAGCGACGAAGAAATTGGCGATGAAATGTATGCTAGCAGAGTCAGAGTGATGGTTGAAAATAGATCGGGAAGCTTGGCTGACGTAAGCAGCATCATCGCAAAGAAAAAAGTTAACATTACCAGTATTAAAATTACCAACCGCCTCTCCGAATATTTTGAACTGTTGATTGATATCGACGTAAAGAGCGTTGACCATTTGGAAGAAATTTTATCGACCTTGCGCATTTCAAAAAAGATTGTCGAAGTTGAGCGCATTGCCGGCTAACCTTTAAAAAAATTTAAACATGCAAAAAACTAACTTCTTTAATAACCATTTAGTTGAAACCGGCGAAGGCTACCTTGAACATTTTTTATTCGCCTTTGTCACGTCTTTATGGCTTTTGCTGGCTAGTTCGATTCTTTTTTTGCACTCAATTTTTCCGTTCATTTTCATGATTAATGCCAGCAAGCATGTTAAAAAAATTAACGAAGTGATGCAAAAAAGAACCGCGATGTTGTTGGAACGACGCCTTAAAAGAGCTGCTGAGGAATCTCAATCCCAATGAAAATTACTGCGATTATTGGATTTGGTTTTTGTGGACGTTTGGCTTTTTTGCATTTGGTAAAAAAAGCTGAAAAAACTAAAATTCTGATTTTTGAAAAAAACGGACCTGATACTCTCGGCGCTGCATTTACAAGCTTTTCGCCTTACTACATTTTGAATGTTGCGGCAATAAAAATGAGCGCTTTTTCGGATGCGCCGCGAAATTTTTGTGAGTTTTTGCAAAAGAAATATCCGCAAATTTGGTCTGAGATTGGTGAAAACGGTTTCGCCCCAAGACGAATTTACGGCGAGTATTTGGATGAGTTAACCAAGCAAGCTTTTGTGGATGCCAAGAAGAATGGCGTTGAGTTTGAGTTCATTAATGAGGAAGTAACTTCAATTGAAAAAAACTTTGTCATTAACCAAAAATTTACTGCCGATCGAGTTTTGCTCGCAACTAGTTTTGCACAAAGCGCTCTTGACGCACCCTCGCAAGCGGTAGAAAAATTGTGGGGTAAAAATTCACATCAATTTCACGAGCAAAAATTTAGCAACGAAACAATTTGCCTAATCGGTTCGGGCCTTACCGCTGTTGACGTGATCGTTGGTTTGAAAAACAAAAACTTCGCCGGAAAAATTTTTGTGATTTCGCGTCGCGGCAATTTTCCTAAAAAACATTTCGCACAAATTCAGCCAAGTGTGAATTTTATTTCTGCCTCTGACGCCAAAAGTGGCGTGCTTTTTTTGTGCTTAAAAATCAGAAATTTCTTGCACCAAAATCCACAATTTGATTTGCGCCATGTATTTGATTCTATTCGCTCAATCACAACTTTGCTGTGGCAAAATTTTGATCAGAAAAACAAAAAATTATTTCTGCGCCTTTCGCCTTACTGGAATATTTTTCGTCATCGCGCGCCTATTTCGTCAGTAGAATTAATCGAGCAAATGATTGAGGGCGAACAAATTGAAATTCGCAAAAAAGGTGTCAAAAAAATCAGCGAAGAAAATGGAAAAATCTTGGTAGAAACTAAGGAAGAGAAAATCACCTGCGATCTTGTGGTGAACTGCTTGGGTTTTGAATTTAAAGCTGAGAAATATCCGCTTTTTGCTCAGATGTTGGCGGCTAATTTGCTCAAAAAAGATCTGCTTTTAGTTGAGTCAAATCACCCACAAATTCAGTTACTGGGCGGACTCAATATCGGTCGTGATTTTGAATGCACCTCAGTTCCTGATTTGCGAGTGACGGTAGAAAATTTACTGTGATCGCCCTAACCCACTTAGTGCAACTAGCTGATGAGTCTGAATTCTGTTATCGCTGTTCTTCTTAATACCAAGTGAATATTTTTGATCAGTGTTTAATGCCGGCTGCTGTATCAGCATCCCTTTTGAATCGAGATGCAGAGCATGCCCATGAAAAGTTGACCTTCTTTCAAAGGGATCTTTAGGAACTACCGAAACTAGTTGATCTAGATTTGCCTTAATTTTTCCCACATCTGCTTCTGTTAATTTTTTATCATCACTTTTGGAAATCTCTTCCCAGCGCGCTTCTCCCAATAAAAACCTAGTAAGAATTGACTTATTAGCAGGATCTACTTCATACCTAATACTAGTCCGTATTTGATCCTGAACTTTATCCCGAACCCCAGCCCGAAAATCTGCGCGAGAATCCCAAAGCTGATTACGCAAACCTTCACCTAGCGCACTAACCAGATTCAAAGCACGCATAAACTTGTGTGCATTGTAAGGCTCTCCCCCTTCCTCAACAGACTGAGCCTTAAGTAATAAGTTTTTTTCAGTGTTACTGTTGAGAATTTTTAATCCGTCTTTGATCCATTTAATATCTGCTTTAGCAACTTCTCTTTTGGTAATACTAGATGAAGGAGTTTTTTCAGAAGACGTGAAGGAAATCGACGAAATTTCTTCTAAGTCACCCTCTGGCTCTTTAGTTCTTTCGTCTAAATCACGCGCAACACTCTCCATTATGACCAAGAAATTTTGAGCATCTTTTGGAGAAAATTTTGCAAACGCCTTTTCAATTCGGCGATGAGCCTCATTAATTCGAGATTCTTTATCTTTTTCATCTTCTGCACTTAACTTAAGGAATATGTTGTAGATTTTGGTATTTTCCTTGGCTACGCCTTTCTTAAAAGGTGCCATGACTTCCGTAGTTAATCGCCTTCTCTCTAAGTCTTCCAACTTCATTAATTTATCTCTTACCGCATTAACAAGCGCTTTTGCATCCTCAGCAAGATCAAGCGGGCTGGCGCCAGAAGCCAAAGAAATGCCGCTGCAGTTCTCATATTCATCCATTGATGAAGAGTCGCTTAAAAAAACATTATCGGCAGTAGTTGAACTTTCTCCTCTTTCACTTGCGGATTCATAAGTTTCAAAAGTTTTATCTGCCTGACTATTTTGTTTGGCTTGAGGCGCAAAAAAGGGTGCTGCTTTAGTAGAAAGAACTCTTTTTTGTCTGAAAAATAGAGGATCCCTAACAGCTTGAGGTTTTTTTTCCTCGAAGAACTCTTTAGCCAATGTTTCCAATGCTTTTCCAACCTCCTTCACCTGCACTAATAGAACTGGATCAACATTATTTGAGTTGGCAAAAACCTCAGAGGCGCGTCGGTCAATTTCAACATTTTCATTTGGATAATCCTGATCCAAACCTTCAAATGCTTGATGTGCTTTTGAATTTCTATTTCCGGCGGTTACAGATTTAGTAGCTAGTCTTCTACTTTCTGGTTTTAACTTTCTTAATTCAGCTCTGGTTTTTATTAAAATTTGCGCAACTTCTTCAATAGCTGTATCAACAACTTCATTAATAATTTCTGATTTTTCCGTCGATAGATCTGCCGCAATGCCTTTTGGTAAAGACCTAGAGCGCACCAAAATTTTAGCCTTTGGCGGCACTCCAAAAGAAGTGTTCACAGGAGAATTTTCAGGAAGAAGTCCAAATGAAAGTCTTCTTCGCATCATCTGACTTTCATCTTCCTGAATTGGGGAGTCAGAATATGACCGGTAATAATCACCCATATTAAAAGAAAATTGCCCAGTATCGTTCATCTCATCATTCACAAACACTTCTGTAACTTCTTCACCAAGCTCCTCAGCAAGCCTTTCTGTAAGAGGTTTCAAATATCGTAAAAAACGGCTACGTTTTCTGGCATTTTCTAAATTGCCGACTTGCGAATTTTCCAAAACATCTAAAGCTTTTTTTACAGCATTTGTGGAGCCCCCTTCACTGGTTAACTCCGTATCAGAAAATAATCTAATCGCTGCTTCATGAAAATTTGATCTATCTGCTAGATCTGACTCAGCAGAGGTTTCACCATCTTCTTTAATTATAACATTATCAATTGCCTCCTTCCTGATATTTTCAAAATCTCTGTGATCTTGCAAAACATCAAGATTTTCTACCACTTCTTGCAAAGCATCAACAAGACTTGCAAGCTCTGTCTCGTTTTTTTCCGTCAATTCCCGCAGCTCTTTTTCTTCGAAGCCTTGCTCTTGAAATGCGAGCTCTTCGTTAAATTGCAAAATAAATGGCTGCACTCGGCGCAAGAAAGTTCTCAGTTTTTTTGGATCGCCCGCCTGGCTACTGGCCAAAGCCTGCAAAGCTCTTTTCATCTTAACTTTAGGATCGGCTCCTTCTTTGGCATCAGCACTAGAAAATATCTCAGCAACTTGATTTTGAAAAACTAACAACTCTTCTTGACCTAACTTACGACCGCCTTCATCAACTATTTGCGCCGCACTTCCGCTCACAAATTCAATAAAATTAGGCTGACGAATTGCCGACCCCATCTTTCTTATGTAAGCAAGCTTTGGCTTGATTCGCTCAATGCGCTCTGCCGCTCTTATCATTGGGGTGAAAATGAGATTTAAAACTGCGTCATTTTCTTCAATGATTGTCTCTTCATCTTTTTTTGCACCAGATAGCTCAAGCCTTGGGGTGGCAATTACTTTACTTTCAACCACTTGCTTTATCGGAGAAGCCACATGAAGTTGCGCTGCATTAACTGCTTCAATCCCACTCTCAATTACTTCTAAAGCTTTGCCGATTTTAGTTTGAATTTTTAGAGAGAGTTGCTGTTTCTTTGCGTAACTATCTTGCTCGCGATCAAGAGAGGCAAAAGCTTCATTAAGAAATTCCTTCAAATCATATTCACTAGAAAAAGTATTGGCCATCACTTGCGACTCAGCTTCATCTCCATCCGAAATTCCTTTTAGATCAATTTCAGCATTAATCTCCCTCGCCTCTTCCAACCTGCTTTTAGCGTGGTTTAAATTTTCAACCAAGTGCGCCTTACGCTCTTCAATATCTCGATTTCCTCGGGCAATTTTTTCTTCCGCCGCCTCTTTATCTTTACGAACTATTCTAACACTTTTATCGATGGCAGCCATCGCTTTATCAATGCCGCTAGCCAATTCATCAGCAAGTTGAACTCTATCTTCGTGGTTACGAACTAGCTGCGATGAAGAAAGACATCGCTCCACCACTGACTCAGGATCGCAACTGTCAAAAAATATGTCATTTAAAGCTTTGGCAACCGTGTTTGTGTAGCGCAAAGTTTGGTCGCCATTTTCACCTTCGTCTCCGAGGTAAGTAATATTTTTCAGATTCAAATTCTCTGGCTTAACATCTGGCCTCGCTCTCATTACACGAGCCTCTAAAAATTTCTGCTTCGCAGCTTGAAACGCCTCAACTAAATTTTGCCTACGAGCCTGAAATTCTTTATTTTGCTTTAAAGGCAGCATAGCTTCTTGCACAAAGCCTCGCGCCTCTTTTAGCGCAGCATCAATTTCAAAAAATTGCGCTGCAAAATTAGCCACATTGCGCGGTTCAAAAGCTTCATCAATAACTCTATTGGCTTCACGTTTTTCGCTGATGTTGTTAAATAACAAACCGCAGGCTGTGCCATCATGGGGCATTTCTTTCAAAATTTCTGACCAAGATCTCGTGCCACCCATTTTTTTTAGCGCTGTCGCCTCTTCGCGCAGAGCTTTTGCCTCTCGTTTTAAATATTTTTTTATCGCCGCTTCTTGCGCCGCATTGCACACTAAAGCCTCAATAGAACTTCTTGGAATGTTGGACTGACCTTCAAAAAATTTATTCTCTTTTTCGATAAATCCATCCATGAATTTTTCTCTAAGGTCAACACATTCTTCGCCAAGATTAAGATCCAAGAAAGGCAATTGGGTTTTTAGTTCTCGAGCTAAAGCGTCAGCGCTTCTTGGGTTTTGTGCGTTAAGAATTGTCCACTGCGCAACGTTTAAAGTCTGAACTAGAGTTTGAAAATCAGATTTATATTTCTCTGCAACCATACTCACCTGTGCTGCTGCATTTTTTCTAGTGACTTCCAAGTCACTTTCAGCTGCAACTATTTCGTCATTTAAAAATTCTAAGCTTTGGTCAGGATAACCAGATGGCAGAAGAGCAGCTTTTATTTTGACGGGAGAAGGAGATTTTGGATTTGAATAGTTTAAAGATATTGGCGATTCTTCAATTTCAAAACCCAAATCTTCTGATAGCTGTGGCGTAATTGAGGCTATTTCTTCTTCCTCTTCTTCAAACACAGATAGCAATTCCGGCGCTTTGTAATTATCGCGCCTAATTCTTAATTCTGCTAATTGAGATTCTTTTTCTAGAGCTTCTTCCGGCGACGACTTGTATCCGAGCACCAATGAAATTGCCTGCCCTAATAACAAATTAGCGCCGTCATATTGCCGCTGAAGAACTTGATAATTTTGACCCCTTCTCTCTGGTTCAGAATCTTGAATGATCCGCTTTACGGCGTGAGACAAAACTTGAATTTGAACTTGCTGATTCTCTTTAAAATTCAGATCCGACTCTGTCAATCTCGTCCAAGCTGCTTTTTTAAGAGCGAGCTCAGAAACAATATTTTTTACTTGCGGACTTGGGGTTTCACCTTCCTTCTTCGTCAGCAAATAGTCAAAACTTGGTGAATGTTGGGCTTGGCCAGAATAAACTTCTGATACATAAGAGTCGGGAGAGTCTGACGAATGTCCGGGAATAATTATAGGCAAAGAATTACGTTTAGGAGCGGATTCACCAAGATCACTGAATTTACTTTTTCTCATAATTAAAAATATTGATAGGTAACAAAGGCTCTCAAGCCATGTCAAATATGACTTCTGCGAGTTATAAAAGCGACTAATTTCTTGGCAATTATTTTTTAGTTCATTGCGAGACTAAGTTCGGGCTTAAAAACTTCACTTTGTAAATACACTTACGACACAGTTTTTTTAACAAAAAATAAATTTCAAAAAAACTATCACACCCAACTTGCAATTAAGATTCCCATAAATAATTTGCGCCACCTTCTTGGAATTAACCATCCAAGAATTTTTATGGAAGAGCAGCCTCAGGTGAAGAGGCAGTTCCCCATTTTTATGGAAGAGTGGCCGAGCGGTTTAAGGCAGCAGTCTTGAAAACTGCCGAGTGTGAAAGCATTCCGTGAGTTCGAATCTCACCTCTTCCGCCATACACGCATTTGCGAACCGAATCTCACATAGGTTTTAGCAATTTTCTCCACCCCTCTCAAAGCCCTGTATTTGCGGCTTCTCTCCATATTTGAATTTCTATTTCACGCTTACCTTCTTCTCTCTCGTCAGCAAAATTTTCTGCATTTTTGGGGTATTTTTCTCTCTGTTTCTCCGCTTCACGTTTACCTTTTTAAAAAAGGTGAATATCGATAAATGCTGGCATCAAAGGTTTTTCATCGAACTTGATGAGATTCTACCTCAAGTGATAATATTTCTAGCTTTTTTTGCGAACCTTTTGATAAGATTTACAGCAATTTTAATTAAATACGTCTATCCATAAATATGATTAAATCTCACAACGCAAAATACATAAAGCTTGGCGAAAAAGGAAATTTAGAAAAAATATGCCTTAGTGACAAAACGATTAGACTTGGATATCATCAAGTGCCACATGACATAGGAGACAATCTTCAAGCTCTACAAAATTTCTTTAATCAAAAAGATTATAAAAAATCAGCCGCAACAAATCATGCTAGACAAGTGTATGACTTTTATACCGCAGACAAAGATACAATTTGGTTTACATTTTCTAATGGCTATCTTTGGTGGTGCCAAAGCGATCCTGCGGTTGAGCTAATTGGCTCTGACAGTAAGGAGGGAAGCCGTTTTCGCAAAACTGTAAATGGCTGGAGTAACAAAAGTATCGTCAATGAGAAATCGGAAAGTAAGGAATTAAAAATTTCTGAACTTAGTGGAGAATTAACAAAAGTTGCTGGTTATCGCGGAACTATCTGCAATATAAAAGATTGCTTAAGAGAATATCTTCTCAAAAAGATTAATGGCGAGGAAATTACAGAAGTAAAACAGGCAATAAAAGCTCGGAAAGAAATTTTAGAATCAATTGAAAATTTAATGAAACTTTTACACTGGAAGGATTTTGAACTTCTTGTGGAGCTCGTTTTTGCAAAAAGTGGATGGCAAAGAATTAGCGCCTCTGGCGGAACGCAAAAAACCATCGATATAGAAATGGTTTTACCAAGCACTCAGGAACAAGCTTTTGTTCAAGTAAAATCAAGAACTGATGACAAACAGTTGCAATATTATATTGATAAACTTGATGAGCGCGAAGATGAAAAAGAGAAAATGTTTTTTGTTTATCACACATCTGAAGAAATCCAAGAACCTGAAAATAAAATGATAATTCTTGTTGGGCCGCAAAAACTCTCTGAAATGGTTTTGGATGCTGGACTTTTTACATGGCTACTTAAGAAAGTTGGATAACTCCCTTCTTTCAACTTGATAGACACCTTTTTTGAAGTAAAATAAAACCGCTTAGAGCCTTCTATTTATTGGCTCTAAGCGGTTTTTTGTTTTTAATCTTTTAAGGAGTTTTATGTCGACTGAAAATAAAATTGAGTTCTATTTTTTACGGGCTTCAGCAGAAAAATTTGCAACGGATTTAGAGAATTTTGCCAAAGATGTTCACACTTTTTCTGATGAACAGCTTCTTGCGATAGTTTCGTATTGTGATCATATCCGAGATAATATGGCAAATGTGAAGAAGGAGCTGGAAAGAAGAGTAGATAAAAATACCTAAATCAAAAAAAACACTGCAATATCGACAACAGAATAGCTCTCTCAAAAAAACAAAAGATGCCAAAAAAACCGCCTAAGAATCCTCTCTTAAAAAAATCAAAACTAACTTTTCTCAAATCCCCAATTTTCTAGCTGCTCCTGCCATAAATCAGGAATCTCATTCGTCACAATATCCTGTAACTTCAGACTTCTTGGCTGAGTTCCGCTCAAAATTCTTTCCACAACTTTTGGTGCTAAAAAATTCAGATTAAAAATTTTACTTACAAAACCGGTGCTGAGATTTTCTCTTCTGGCAATATCCGCGAGTGAATCGACTTCCCCCTTATCAATCATAATTTTCCATTTATAGGCTCTGGCGATTGATTTAATCATCGTGTCATCAAAACATTTTTGACCTTCTTCGGGGTTAATATTTTTTGGCAGAATTATCATTGCCGTTCCGCCGCGCTTTTTAATTTCCATGGGGATAAAAATGCTAATTGTTTCATCATTTGCTATTGAGGTGCCTTTATCACTCTCTGTGATCATATTTTGCCATTTCATGTCAATTTGTGAGTTCGTTTGATAATGAGTGAAGTCCGTCTTTAAAAATTCGGATATTTAAGAATGTTCCCAAGCAGCTTTCTGATGTTGTTTATGTAGCCTCTTCTACCATCAATCGTAATGCTGAGAATGTTGTAATTAGCGGCTTTAATGGCAATTATTCCTTCACGGAAGTCTTTGACTGATTCGGTTTTAATCTCTTTGAAATAGATCACTTTTTGGCAATCATGGAAGACTAAAAAGCCGTATTCTCTTCCGAAGAAAGTTGCATCGATTAGGAGATTTATTGGTTTTACAACATCACTCAAAGCCTCTTCCTGCAAGCCTTCAGACACATCAAACTTATCGAACTCTTTGAGTAATTTTGGATGAGAGACATCGAGATCTGCACAAATCTTTGAGATTGTTCTTCGGCTGTGAAGCCACTGTTTGTAAGATTTTAGATAGTTTCTTCTTTTACCTCTTTGCTCAATCCATTGGTAAAAACATGAGCTACATCTGAACTTATTTTTACCCCTTACACTACCATTTTTCTTAGCTGATTTTCCGCCACATTTAATGCAGTTTTTTGATCATTTTTTTAGAGGTTTTTTATCCCAACTTATAACTTTTTTATAAGATATTTCTGCAGAGCCTTGTTATGAATGGCGAAAAGTGGGTTTTTAGCACCACACTTTTTTCATTATGCCAGAGTTTAGCAATTATCACACTTAAAGCTTATCTCTAAATTAACATTTTTAACATCGATATTTTTATTTTTGCTGATATTGGCCATAGCCTTAATTATTCCTTCATCCTGAAATTCTTCAATATCTTGACATTTTTCGCATATCAAAAAACAGGAAATTTCTTCAGCCTTATTATTAAAACAAGCAACATACGCATTTATGGTGTTTAGCTTATGAACCATTTTATTTTCTATCAGAAAATCTAATGCCCTATAAACTGTAGGAGGTTTATCGGAAAAGCCTGCTTCTTTTAGTTTGGCCAAAATATCATAGGCTCGCGCTGGTTTGTGGTTTGAAGAAACTATTTCTAGAACTTTTTTCCTTATTGGCGTTAAATTTAAAGAGCCTTCGAGACAAATTTCTTTTGCATTTTTTATGACCCTTTTGCTGCATTCTTTATGATTATGATTTTTTTTCATTTCTAACTTTTTGTATTTTGTCAAAAAATTTTCCATCCCAACTCTATGAACTGACCCCATTTTTTAAACAATCTATCCCTCTCAAACCGATGAGTGGAATCATTCATAATTTTTAAGAATTAATGACTCCAGTTTTTCTTCTTTTCTTTTGCTAATCAATCCGCCCTGCAGCCCATCTTAAGATCTTAAGATGGGCTGCAGGGCGGCGCGAAATTTTTGGCCTTATCTTTGCGCAGAAATTTCACTTGGTTCTTTCGTGATGTCT
>CANEVP010000005.1 GCA_947442475.1 Rickettsiales bacterium | reverse complement strand
TCTGATCATAGCCTCTTTTCTCAGCTAAACCGCTTTTTGAAAGGAATGTAGTAATTGCAGCAGTAAGTGTTGTTTTACCATGATCTACGTGACCAATGGTTCCAATGTTTACGTGTGGCTTGTTGCGTTTGAAGGCTTGCTTAGACATAAGATAAATCTTTTACAAAATTAATAAAGTTTCCTCGAGGCAGAATTATCAAGCTCGAAGAGGTGTTAACAAAGTGCTTTAAAAACGGGGGAGGAGCCAAATTATGAATCAGTAAATAAAAAGCAAAGGGAAATCTAATTGTAATTTAGTCATTCAAATTTTGGTCAATGATAAAAATTTTCTGGTGCCCTCGACCGCATGTCAAAGGGCACAAATTAAATTGCGGGTTTTGGGTTTGGTGGATTTTGGTGTGATGTTTTGTGGCAACTCCCTTGGATAGTTTTGGATTTGAAGTCTTTCGAGTTTCGGGCTTGGAATGTTTTTTGGTGATCCTCTTGCCAAAGTGGTGATTTGTTCGAGGGGTTTGCCTGACCTTGGTAAATCAAACAGGCAGCGGATATTTTTGATGCAAAAAAATATTACAACTGATCGGGGATTGATCTTAAATTAAAAATTTCTACCTACGGTTTTAGAAAAAAATAAAAATTTCCAATAAAAAACCGACTCGTAATTGCTTACGAGTCGGTTAAAAATTCTAGCAAGTGCAAGCGATTAAAGCTGCGCTCTCACTGCTTTTGTCGCATCAACCATTTGTTGCAAAGCTAATTTGGTTTCTGGCCAATCGCGAGTTTTCAAACCGCAATCAGGATTCACCCAAATTTGCTCAGGTTTTAATACATCCAAAGCTTTTCTCAAAAGGCTTTCCATTTCTTCTTTTTTAGGAACGCGAGGGCTGTGAATGTCGTAAACGCCTGGTCCGATTTCATTTGGATATTTGAAGTTTACAAAGGCATTCAACAAATCCATTTGTGAGCGTGAAGTTTCAATTGAAATCACATCCGCATCCATGTCAGCAATTGCTGCAATGATGTCGTTAAACTCAGAATAACACATGTGAGTGTGAATTTGAGTACGATCTTCAACGCCCGAAGCGCTTATTCTAAAGGCTTCAACCGCCCATTTCAAATAAGCAGCCCATTTTGATTTGCGAATTGGCAAACCTTCGCGAAGTGCAGCTTCGTCAATTTGCACAATTTTAATTCCAGCTTTTTCCAAATCAGAAACTTCATCACGAATTGCAAATGCAATCTGTAGAGCCGTGTCTTTTCTAGGTTGATCGTCGCGAACAAATGACCATTGCAAAATGGTGATTGGTCCGGTGAGCATGCCTTTCATGATTTTTTTTGTCTGACTTTGTGCATACTTTGCCCATTCAACAGTCATCGGATTTGGACGTGAAACATCGCCGAAAATTACCGGAGGTTTTACGCAGCGGCTTCCGTAGCTTTGCACCCAGCCGTTTTTCGTGAAGAAAAACCCTTTCAACTGTTCGCCGAAATATTCGACCATGTCGTTTCTTTCAAACTCGCCGTGAACCAAAACGTCAAGGCCAATTTCTTCTTGGAAACGAATGGTGCGCGTGGTTTCTTCCTGCACAAATTTTTCGTAAACTGCAGCAGAAATATTTCCGGCTTTGAAGTCAGCGCGGAATTTTCTTACTTCTTTAGTTTGCGGGAAAGATCCGATAGTTGTGGTTGGAAGCAATGGTAGATTGATGTGATCCAATTGGATTGTTTTGCGAGTAGCAAAATTACTTTTGCGATTCATCAAAGATTCGTCAATTGCAGCAACTCTTTGTTTAACTGCATTGTCATGAATTCTTGCTGAAGATTTGCGTGCCAAAAGTGCGGCTTTGTTAGCATCAAGAACCGCTTTAACAGCAGCCTCATTACCATTTGCAGCTTGTGCAATTGCAGAAATTTCAGTTAGTTTTTGCGTTGCAAAAGTTAGCCAAGATTTCAATTCAGCATCAAGTGCAGTTTCGTTTGCAAGATCAACTGGCGTGTGAATTAAAGAGCAAGAAGGCGCAACAATCACGCGGGTTTCACCCAATTTTTCGACAGCTTTTTTTACCAAAGAAATCGAATTTTCTAAATTATTGATCCAGATATTTCTGCCATCAACAAGGCCAAGAGACAAAGATTGGTCTGCTTTTACAAGATTTAGAACTTCAGTAAATTGTTCAGGAGCGCGAACTAAATCAACGTGAACCGATGCGCATCCAAGGTCAAAAGCAAGTGACGCATTGTCGCCTAAATTGTCAAAATAGGTTGCCAAGTGAAGCTTGATGGAACCAGCTGATTGCCTGATTTGAGCATAAGATTTCAAATAAGCTTTTACAGCATCGCCAGACAAATCAGTCACCAAAAATGGCTCGTCAATTTGCACATCTTTAACGCCGATTTCTTGCAATTTTTTGAAAAGCTCGCTGTATGCACCAAGTAAATTATCAAGCAAAGCAAGCTTATCTGAACCATCAATTGATTTGCCTAAAAGCAAGAAGCTCAATGGTCCAAGAATCACTGGACGAGTTTCGATTCCTAAATTTCGGCTTTCCAAATATTCGTCAAAAATTTTCGAAGAAGAAATTTTAAATTTTTGATCTTTTTTGAATTCAGCAACGATGTAGTGGTAGTTAGTGTCAAACCACTTAGTCATTTCCATTGCAGTAACATCAATTCCGTTCGACGTTTGTGCGCCGCGAGCCATGGCGAAATAAAGATCTAAATCAACATTGCCACCAGCAAAATTGAAGCGCTCAGGAACCGCGCCAAACAAAGCTTGGGTATCAAGGATGTGATCGTAAAATGAAAAGTCATTTGAAGGAATAAAAGCAATTCCGGCAGCTTTTTGAGTTTGCCAGTTTTTCGCTCTAATTTCAGCAGCAGATTTTTGCAAATCAGCGGCAGCATCATTTTTTTCTGTCGCGCTAAGCGTCGACTGGGTTTTTTTCCAATAGCTTTCGACAGCTTTTTTAAGCTCGCGATTAGCACCAATTCTTGGAAATCCCAAGCTTGCAGTTTTTAACATGATTTTGTTTTTATTGAGATTTGCGCAAGGCTTTGCAGACAAAAAATGGCAGGCTTGCCTAAAGTTTTTCTACTTTAAAAAAGTTTCTAAAACAGAAAAAAATCCAACGATCGATCCAACAATTGCAGCGGTTTTGACGGTTAGTCGCAGCTCAAGTTCTTTCAGTTTAAGATCGAAATCTTTTTTCATCGAAAGATCTAGTTCTTTTAAATCACGCTTAGTCGCGAGTCCGTGTTCGATGTAATCAGACATGATTTCTACCTGAGCCTCAGCTTGCTTTTCTGTAAAGCCAGCTTCTCTCAAGCGGTGAAGAATTTTGATCGGATTGTTGCAATAGTTTTGAGTCATGGTGAGTGATTTCATTTTTTTGGTGTTTGGTTTTTTGCGAGTGAGTGATTTGAAGCGCGGGGCGGAAAATATTTTTGCCGAAATTGTAAAGCAAGTTGCGATTTTGAGAACTTGTTTTTCTGTAAGGTGGCGCCTAGTTTGCCAAAAAATTTCTAATCAAAAAACAAAAAATCATGACAATTCACAATACAGATTTGGCTATTATTGGTGCTGGTCCGGCAGGATTATTTTCAGTATTTGAAGCGGGAATGTTAAAAATAAAATCACACGTAATCGACACTCTTGAAGTAATCGGCGGGCAATGTTCAGCGCTTTATCCAGAAAAGCCAATTTACGACATTCCGGCCCATCCAAAAGTTTTGGCTAGTGAATTAATCGAGCTTCTTGAAGCCCAAGCAGCGCCCTTTGAACCAGTTTATCATTTGAACCAACGTGTTGAAAAAATTGTCAAAAATGCTGACAAAACTTTCACAATTGAAACTTCAAAAAATACACAAATTAACTGCAAAGCAATTGTAATTGCTGCGGGCTGTGGCGCCTTTGGCCCCAATCGCCCGCCTCTTGTTGGGCTTGAAGAATTTGAAGGAAAATCGGTGTTTTATTCGGTGCGTTCAAAAGCAGAATTCGCCGGCAAAAATGTGGTGATTGCAGGCGGCGGAGATTCTGCTGTTGATTGGGCAATTAGCCTTGCTGAAATTGCCAAAAAAGTTTTTGTAATTCACCGCCGCGACAAATTCAGATGCGCGCCTGAAAGCGCTGACAAAATGAAAAAACTGGCTTCGATTGGAAAAATCGAACTAGTAATTCCCTTCCAACTAGACGGCCTAAAAGGCCAAAACGGCAAGCTCGAAGCCGTGCTAGTAAAAGACTTCGATGGCAACGTAAAAGAAATCGAGGCTGACTTTTTGCTACCATTTTTTGGTTTAGCAATGGAGCTTGGCCCAATCTTCGACTGGGGTTTAAGCCTGCATAAAAACCACATCGAAGTTTTAGATTCTTCAACCATGCGCACTTCAATTGAAGGAATTTACGCAATTGGCGACATCGCAACTTACAAAAATAAGTTAAAATTAATTTTGACTGGATTCGCCGAAGCTGCCGCCGCGTGCCACGACATTCGCAAAATCGTTCATCCAGACGAAGTTTTTCATTTTGAATATTCAACTTCAAAAGGGCTTAAAGCGTAAAAAAACGACCTAAATGGTCGTTTTTAGCTTTAAGCGGGTGAAGCTACGCTTCCACCCAGGCGCGAGCTGTCTTCGAAGCGAAGCTGAAGAAAAGCAGCGAAGCGTTTTAGATTTAAACTATAGAGCCTGTTTAGGATCTTAGATCTAAAACCAAGCCAACCAACAAAATGAACCTGCGGACGAAGTTGCAAACTCGGTCCAGCGTGGGATTTTAAATATAAATTTTAAAAAAATACAGTTATCAAATGAATCAAGAATTACATCCGTATTTGGAACAAATAATAAACTTTGATGGTGAAAAGCTTTTTGGTGATGAAGAGTTTTATCAGGAATTGAAGATTTTCAGAGAAGTGAAGAAATGGGCAGTTGAATTTAAAGAATTGAATTCAGCCTTCAATTTAACAGATTATTTCTCCGAATCTGATGTTAGAATTATCGGAAACGCTTTTAGGACTTTTTACTATTATTTTACAGGTAACCGCACTAGGGAATCCAAGGAAGAGCTTTTAGTTTTTTATGAAAAAAACAAAGATGAAATAACTATAAAAAAAAGAAGTTTGTTGTTGTTTAGAAAGCTTGAGAATCTTGACCCCGAGGCTTACAAAACAAAACTTAAGCAAGAAGCTAAAACTCTAGCTGACGAACTAAAAACCGAAGTAAATTCTCTAAGAGCTGCAAGAGCTTCGGAAAATCTTTCGACGCATTTTAGCGACTATGCAAAAAAAATTGGTGAAGAAATTGAAGGTAAGAAGAAGGATTCTTGGCGGATAAAACTTCAATCAATAATATTTCCAATTGGAATTAAAGGAAAAATTCGGGTTCTGAGGATTTTCAACTACGCAATTCCAGTAATTTTTGTAGCTGGCGTGATTTCATTTAAAGAGAGCCTAGAAAAACAAACCCTAATTGAGTTGGCAATATTTTTCTCGGTTACGATGTCGCTGCTATTTTCTCACTTAAAATCTGCCACGAGAGATTTAAATATTCTAAAAAACTCAAAAGAATCTTACGAACACCGCGCCAAAGTTGCTGAAACTTTTATTGCGTTTCTTGCCTCTGAATCAACAAAATCCAAAGAAGACAAAGACGAAACCACAAAATCTGAAATGGCAAAACAAGCGGCAATCGCAATATTTCAAAGAGTTCCAAGTGGTTATTTAACTAAAGATCAAATCGAACCAATTAGCCATCCGCTAATGGAAATTTTATTAAAAGAAAGAAAGTAGCAAAACATGTTCTCAAAACTCGAATTTCTAATCGCTCTGCGTTACCTCAAATCGAAACGCAAAGAAGGCTTCATTTCCGTGATCGCGATTTTTTCTTTTGTGGGCATCATGATTGGTGTGGCTACGTTGATTGTTGTGATGTCGGTGATGAATGGGTTTCGCTTTGAGTTGGTGAATCGGATTTTGGGGATTAATTCGCATCTTACGGTTTACAGCCACGCGCATCAAATTGATGATTACGACAAGTTGCTTGGTGACATAAAAAAAATTGATGGCGTGAAATTTGCAAATCCTCTGGTTGAAAGTCAGGCGATGCTGTCGGTTTCGGGAAAAAATGCTGGCGGCATGGTGAAGGCGGTGAAGCTTTCTGATTTGAAAAACAAAAAGCTAATCGCGGAAAATATTACCGCCGGAAGCATTGAGAGTTTGGCTAATAAAAATTCAGTAATTGTTGGCGCTGCAATTGCGCAAAGTATGAATTTGAAAGTGGGTGACGCTTTAAAAATAATTTCTGCAGAAACTTCTGAAACCATTGTTGGAGCGATTCCGCGCATTAAAACTTATGAAGTCGCCGGAGTTTTTGAAAGTGGTTTGTACGAGTATGATTCAACAACTGTATTTACAAATTTTGAGATGGCGCAAATTCATTTTCGCTTTCCCGAAAGCATTTCTGCCATTGAAATTTTTGCCGAAGATCCAACCAAAATCGAAGAAATAAAATTACAACTTTACGAAATTTTGGTGAATTATCCAAACCTTTATGCCACCGATTGGCAGCAGGCTAATGCAAGCTTCATCGATGCTTTGAAAGTTGAAAGTGCGGTGATGTTTATGATTTTAGCGCTGATTATTTTAGTCGCCGCTTTCAACATTATTTCCAGCATGATCATGCTGGTGAACGACAAAAATAAAAACATCGCATTGCTTCGAACTCTAGGCATGAGCAAGTCGGGCGTGATGCGAATTTTCTTAATTTGCGGTTCTTCAATTGGCGTGGTTGGAACTTTTTTGGGGTTGGTAATTGGCGTGCTTTTTTCGGCAAACATCAACTCCATCAAGCGCTGGTTAGAATCTGCAACTGATACAACTTTGTTTAATCCGACAATTTATTTTCTCTCAAATTTGCCGTCGAAAATTTTTGTTTCAGATGTGGTTTTAATTGTTGGAATGGCGTTGGTTTTATCGTTTCTTGCAACTCTTTATCCTGCTTACAAAGCCAGCAAGGCGAACCCTGCTGAGCTTTTGCGCTACGAATAATTACAGAGTTAAAATAATTGAGCCGGTGGTTTTTCTTTCTTCCAAATCGCGATGAGCTTTTGCCACGTCTTTAAAGGCGTAGCTGGTGATTTGTGGTTTTAAAATTCCTTTTTCTGCAGCGGCAAAAACTTCAGCTGCCGACAAAGCAAATTCAATTTGATTGGCTTTGTAGAGCGCCATTGTTGGTCTGGTGAGATAAAGTGAATTTGTTACCAAATGATTCAAATCAAGTTTTTCGGTGTTTCCCGAAGACTCGCCAAAAGTTACGCACATGCCCATTGGCCACAAACAAGCCAAAGATTTTTCTAAAGTATCTTTGCCCACGCCATCGTAAACCAAGCCCACGCCGCCGTGGTCGGTGATTCTGGCAATCTCTTCAACAAAGTTTTGTTTTTTGTAATTAATCACGTGATCGCAGCCAGCATTTTTTGCAGCAGGAATTTTTGCATCGTCGCCGACAGTTCCAAAAACTTCCAAACCCAAATGCTTAGCCCATTGGCACAATAATTGACCAACGCCGCCAGCAACTGCGTGAATCAAAATTTTCTTAGCTCTTTGGGCAATGTAAACGCGATGCAGCAAAGCGTGCGCCATTAATCCTTTGTGCAAAATTGCCGCAACTTGCGCGTCAGAAAGACTGGCTGGCGGCACAACTACGTGACGTTGGTCGATCACTCTTTTTTCTGCGTAAGCACCAGCACCGCCAGTTGCGTAAGCTACTCTTTCGCCAACTTTAAAATTGGTAACTCCCGATCCAACTGCTTCAATAATTCCACAAGCCTCCATGCCCAAAACTGCTGGCATTGTTGGAATTTTGTATTGTCCGCGTCTGAAACAAACGTCAAAAAAATTCACGCCAATTGCGGTGTGTTTAATTAAGACTTCCTCTTTTTTTGGTTTTAGATCTTCAACTTTTTCAATTTTTAAATGGCCGGCATCGCCGATTTTGTGTAGAACAATTGCTTGCATTTTTTTGAAGTGTTTTAAGGTTGGAATAGGCTTTCGATTCCAAACAAACCCCACCTCAAATGCAACATCAAAATCTCTTCGTTTTCGACATTGAAACAATTCCTGATTTAACTGCGGCAAAAAATTTGCTAAATATTGCAGATGGTTCAGCCCCAGAGCTTCGTCAGGCTTTAACAAAATATCATTTAGATTTAACCGACGGCAAAAATTCTTTTTTGCGTCAACCTTTTCACCAAGTAATTACGATTAGTTTTTTGGAAGCAGAAATCGTGCGCGATTTTAGCGGCTGCGAATTTTACAAAATAATCAATATTCGCTCGGGCGGCGATTTAGCTGCAACCGAAGCTGATTTGGTTAAAGGATTTTTCTCGCATCTGAAAAAAAACCTGTCGCGTTTGGTTAGTTTTAACGGCAAAAATTTTGACATGCCGGTGCTAAAATACGCCGCAATGAAACATGAAGTTGAAGCAGCTTGGCTTTACAAAACTGGCGACAAATGGAACAACTACAGCCAGCGCTACAGCCTTGACTGGCACTGCGATTTGGCAGAAGCTTTTTCTGATTTTGGCGCCTCAGCAAAAGTGAAAATGAATGAACTTTGCGCTGCTTTTGGGCTGCCTGGAAAAATAGGAATTGATGGCTCGATGGTGACAGATTTTTTTGATCAAGGACGTTTGCAAGAAATTAGAAATTACTGCGAAACGGATGTGTTAAATACTTACCTACTTTACTTGGTTTACCAGCATCACAACGGCACGATCACCAAAGAGTCTTTTGCTAAATGCAAAGAAAACTTGGCGGAGTTTTTAGAAAATAACTCGAAAGAAAAACCGCACTTTGCGGAGTTTTTAGGGGAGTGGCGTGGTTAAAACTAAATAGGTCCCTTGAGCAAAGCGTAGCGTCGTCGAAGGGCCGGAACACCTCAGTTTCAGGCCCTTCGACGACGCTACGCTTTGCTCAAGGGACCTATAAACTATTCTTTTAAAGCCCAAACCAAAATCGCCTTCTGCGCATGCAAACGATTTTCAGCCTCATCGAAAATTACCGATTTTTTTGAATCAATTACCTCAGTCGTAACTTCAAACCCACGATAAGCTGGCAAGCAATGCGTGAAAATCGCTGATTTTTTTGCTAGTTTCATCAAGCTTGAATTCACCTGAAATGGCATCAAAAGATTAATTTTTTTCTGTCTTGCAGCGTCATCTTTTTCAGTCTCATCTCCCATTGAAAACCAAGTGTCTGAAATCAACACATCTGCATCTTTAGCGGCTTTTTTAGCATCAGAAAAATAAGAAATTTTCGCGCCCAATTTTTTGGCTTTTTTGATTTCGGCATTGCAAAAATCAAATTCTTGGGGAGTTGCAATCGCAAGCTCAAAACCAAAAGCTTTCGCAGCGTGAATGTAAGAATTTAAAACATTGTTGGCATCTCCAAACCAAGCTAATTTTTTGCCGGCGATTTTGCCTAAATGTTCTTCGATGGTCAGGATGCTGGCGATAATTTGGCAAGGATGAGAAAAATCAGAAAGCGCATTAATTACAGGAACTGAAGCATGTTTGGCCAATTCTAAAATTGTGTGATGTGAATTGGAGCGAATCATGATTGCATCAACAAAGCGCGACAAAACTTTGGCAGTGTCTTCAACCGACTCACCTTTGCCCAGTTGCATGTCGCTTTTATTCATCACAACGGCGTGACCACCAAGTTGGTTAATGCCCACTTCAAATGACACGCGAGTGCGGGTTGAAGTTTTTTCAAAAATCATCGCGAGATTTTTGTGCGGCAACAATTTTGCTTGTTTGGCGGGGTTGTTTTCTTTTTTTAGTTTTTTAGCTAGCGCCAGAATTTTGAGTAATTCCTTGGCTTCTATTTTATCTAAGTCGATGAAGTGTTTTGTCATTTTAGCTTGTGACCAAAAATGTTTTGAAAATTTCGGGAAAGCGGGCGAAGGTAGGAAGCAACTCCCATTTGTCAAGATCACTAATTTTAATAACTTGAAATGTCTCAAAAAATTTTCATCGCCAGTGGCGGAACTGGCGGTCACATTATTCCTGCGCGCTGTTTGGCCGAGTATTTCTCGGCAAATGGTGCGGAAGTTCTAGTTTTGGCAGATGCCAAATATCAAAGCTACATTAAGGCCGAAGACAAATTTAAATCAAAAATAATCAGCTCTTCGCAAATTAAAAAATCGCCGATTTTTTTGGTGAAAGCGGTATTCAAAATTGGTTTTGGAATTTTACAATCTTTGCATCTTTTTTTGACGATGCGCCCGAAATGCGTTTTTGCTTTTGGGGGGCACGCGACCTTTCCAATATTGATCGCGGCAATTATCACTAAAACCGATATTATTCTTCACGAGCAAAATGCGCATCTTGGAAAAGTGAATCGAATTTTTGCCAAATACGCCAAAAAAATTGCACTTTCTTTTGCTCAAACTGACGGAATTTTGAAAGAAAATTTACCCAAATGTTTTTTTGTCGGCAATCTGGTGCGTGATGAAATTTTGACTTTGCACAAACTGCCTTACGTCTTGCCAGTCAACGAAGAAGCTCAGATTAACAAAGACAATAAAATGGGTTACGATTTGCTTTTGGCGTCTGATTTTTATGAAGAGCCAAAGCCAAAAAATCTTTTCAAAATTTTAGTCATTGGTGGTTCGGGTGGCGCGAGAATTTTTAGCGAAATTTTGCCCAAAGCTTTTTTCAATTTGAGCGAAAGTTTCAAAGAGCATATTCAAGTAACTCAGCAATGTCGTAGAGAGTTGATGAAAGAAACTTTCGACAGTTACCGCTCGTTTAATGTCAACATCATCATCGATGCATTTTTTGAAAATATGGCAGAATTAATTGAAGCCTCACACCTTGTTATTGCTCGCTCGGGATCATCTTCGATTTTTGAATTTTGTGCGGCAAAAAAGCCGATGATTTTAGTGCCATTTGCTGTTGCTACAGACAATCACCAAGAAAAAAATGCGCGTTATTTAGAAAAAAACGGCGCGGCGATTGTGGTTACCGAAAGTGAATTCACGATTAACAAAATCAACGAGCTGCTGAAGAATCTAATTGATAGTCCAAGCACTCTAAAGAAAATGTCGGAAAATGCCGCTGATTTGGCGGTTTTAGATGCAACAAAAAATCTCGCAGAATTAGCAAAATGACCGAGCCAGAAAAAAATCAACAAATTGCAGAAGTTCCGCCAATCTTGGTTGAAGCACAATCTATTGGTCAAATTTTAAGAGAAAAAAAGCAGGATTTAAAAATCGAAACTGCCGAAATCTGCGCCTATTTAAAAGTGAAAGCTGCCGATATCGAGGCGATTGAAAATGACGATTTGGAAGGCGTCACCAAACATATTTACGTTTTGGGATTGATTCGCTCTTACGCAAAATTTCTGAAAATTGACGCGAAAATAATCGAAGAAAAAATCAAACTTTTGTCGGTTAAATCTAACACCGACAATAAAAATCACCTGCTCATTAATATTGGCGAGAATCCAGCTGTTACGCCAAGCAAAGATAGTTTTTTTAATTTTCTACTGATCTCAATTTTATTATTTTTGGTGCTGCTTTCTCTCTACAATTCTTTCGAAAGTAATGGTGGTTTAATCACTAATAAAAATTTGGTTTTCGAACTAGAAAATATCGATTCTTAAATGAGCGAAACTGAAAAAACTCCCACAGCGCAATTTATTGAAAAAATCAAAAATCGCATCTTCAAGTCAGAGGCTATGCGTATCGGCGCTGCGGTGTTTTTTGGGTTATTTTTGCTTTTGGGTTTGGTACCATTTCTCTTCAATAACGCAGCGTTAAAATTTCAAATTTCGCAAAAAGTTAGCCAAATTTCTGGCGCTAATTTTGCTATTTTAGGTGATGTAAAAGTTTCTTTTTTGCCCACTCCAACCATCACGATGCATGATGTTTTGCTGCAAAATTACCGGATTAAATCGGAAGAAAATGCTCCTGAAAAAGTCTACAATCTTTACGCTAGAAAGGCTCAAATCAAATTAACTGTTTTTAAATTTGCAAAAGATTCGGCAATTAGAAAAATAATTTTTACCAAAGCGGTGCTGCAATCTTATCAAGATAGAGGGCAGTTCCTGGTGCGTGACGATGCTTTTACAACGCTGTCTGGAGAGTTGTTAAAAAATGCCGCAACTGAGACCAAAAAAAATAGCTCGCAAATTAGCGCAAAATTATTTTCGGTTGCTGATGTGGAGAGTTCGCAAGTTAATCCCAGAAACACTCCGCGTATTGTAATAAAAAATAGTGCACTGATTTCTTACGATGCTTTTGATAAGAAAAAAGAAGTGAAGACAATCAATGCCGAGATGCAAGTTGGTGCAAAAAAAATGTTTGCGGAGGGAAATTTTATCTCAGAAAAAATTCTCAGTAATTTTAAAATTAACGCCAAATTTAATTCACAAAATAAAAAGCCAGACTCCTTCTTGGAGTTGAGTTCTCAGGCTCTGCAAATTAGCGTGAAAGGAAATTTTACCTCAGACAATTTAGGAGTTTTTGCCAGCGATTTTAACGGCAAGCTGGAAGTGGAAATTGCTGAATTCAAAACTTTTTACAAAAGCTACATTGGTGGCGAAAGTGTGCTTTCGGAAAAATTTAAATTAAACGGCACGCCAATTAAAATCAGTGCGGATGTTGCAAGTAAGGCAAAAGAAATTGCTGTGGCAAATTTGTTAATCAATTCCAGTTTGGTTAATGGCAAAGGTGAAATTGATCTAAGTTTTACTGACGAAATGCCAAATATTGATGTGAGCTTGGCTTTGGAAAATCTTGATCTGGATAATATTTTGTCGCCAGACTCAGTGGCTGTTGCTGCGGCTGACATTGGCGAGAAACCAAGTGCGGCAGAATCTTTGGATGATACGGTTGAAACTTTGCCGCCTCTTCCTGAAAGTGGCGAACAGACAAAATCAACAATCATTAAAACCGAAGAAGAAAAAAAAGCTGAAGAAGCTGCGAAGAAAATTGATCTAAGTTTAGTCAAAAAAATCAAAGATTTCGATCTCACCGCTGAAATACAAATCAATAATATAAAATATTTCGAAGGCGAAATTAAGGATGCCAGTCTTTATGCCACAATTTCTCACGAAGGTGAGGTTATGATTTCGCCGCTGACTTTTAGAATTCCTGGAGATGGCTTATTTAGAGTTAGTGGCGTGGTTGATAATAGTGGCAATGCGCCGAAATTTATTGGTAAATTTGATGTTAGCGGCAAGAGCTTAAAAGATATTTTTACGTGGCTGAAAATCGAATCGCAAAATTTGAAATTCGACAATCTCAAAGAATACAACATTTACTCGGACATTTTCTTGGTTCCCAACATTGCCAAACTCAGCAATTTTTATCTGAATTTAAATACGGATAATAGCGAGTTTTTGGGCGAGATCACAATCGATAATACCGACAAAGTAACAAATCTTAAAAGTCGTTTTAGCAGCAATAGATTCAACATTGACGACTATTTTTTAACCTCGAATCACAATCTCTATTTTTCACCCGGAATGTTGATTAGAAAATTACTGTGGCTCAATGATATTTCTGCAAATGCTCAGTTTGATTTGGGCTTCGACAAGTTGATTTACGGCGGCGAAGAATTTGCTGACCAATCTATGAAAATAAGCTTTGGCCGCGGTTACATTCAAATTGAAAATCTAAAATTAAAATCAGAAATCACCGACTTAACCGCTGACATGTTGGTGGATATTAGCGACAAATCTCCGCGCTTCATGATCAACGTGGCGGCGGAAAAATTTCATTACGAAACGGTGCAAAATCCCGATAAAATTGATGATAAAAAATCAAAGAAACAAAATTTCTTCGATCAGTTTTTTGCCATGCCTTCACTTGAAGGATTTAACGGACAGATTGGTTTGAATTTTGCCAATTTAAAATTGGACAATGTCGAGTTAAAAAATTTCAAACTGGCGGGCAGATTGTCAGCAGGAAGCATTAAAAATGCAGAATTTAGCAGCGAGACGTATGGCGGAAAATTTAATTACAAAGGTCTGATCGGCATTGGTTTAAGCAAGGTGATCAATGGTAATATCACTTTTAAAAATGTGGCTTTGAAAGAATTTTTACCTGACATTTTGGGCATCAACAATGTTTCGGGAATTGCTAATATTTCTGCTAACGTTACGGCAAGTGCAACTAAGAAAGAGGAGTTTGCACAATCTCTAATTAGCGAAATAAAATTTGGCTCTGTTGCGCCCACAGTTGAGGGATACGGTTTGGATGACTTGGTTAAAAAAATGTTTGCGCCAAAAACCAATGCGCAAGATTTGCTTGAGCCGGAGAAAGTTTTGTTAAATCCCGAAAGCTCTACTGCTTTCAAGCAAGCAATCGGTTCGATCAAAATTAACGGTGCAACTGATGGAAAAATTAGTGCCAACATCTCTGGCACCGCAATTAACGGGGTTTTGACGGGCACAGTTAACTTGTCTAAAAACACGGTGAATAGTTTGTTCAATGTAATTTTCTTAACTGGAACGCGCGCAAAACAAACGCCAATCAACATTGCAACTAACATTAATGGCTCTTTTGATGGGCTTTCGCAAACCACAAATTTAGATCAGGTGAAGCAATATCTTGGCTTGACTAAACCCGCGGCGCCTAAGGAAGAAGAGGTGGTTAAATCATCGCTTTTAGATCAGGCAAAAGCAGCTCAAAATTCGCAAGAACAAAATTCGCAAGAATCTTTCTCTAATCAGGCAAAATCACAAATGCTTCAACCAATTTTCATCCGCTAAATGACAGCTTCAGTTGCCCAAATTTTACAGAAAAAAAATCGCGAAAAAATAGTTTGCCTAACCGCTTACACTTTTCCGATGGCGAAAATTTTAGATGAATATTGCGACGTGATTTTAGTTGGAGATTCTTTAGGAATGGTTGTTTACGGACTTGCCGACACGGTTGATGTAACTTTAGAAATGATGATTAATCACGGCAAAGCAGTGATGCGCGCTGTGAAAAAAACTTTTGTGGTGGTGGATTTGCCTTTTGGAACTTACGAAAACTCAAAAGAGCAAGCCCTAGAATCAGCGCAAAAAGTAATTGCGCAAACCGGATGCCACGCCATTAAAATTGAGACTTCGCGCGATTTAGTTTTAACCGTAAAATTTCTAGTCGAAAATAAAATCAACGTCATGGCGCATGTCGGACTTTTACCGCAAAGCGTACGCAAAATCGGTGGCTACAAATATCAAGGACGCAGCGAGGAAGCTGCGGCAGAAATTTTAGAAACGGCAAAATTATTGGAAGCAGCTGGCGCTTTTTGCATGGTGATTGAAGCGGTGCCAGAAAAATTGGCGACAGAAATTTCGCACTCAATTCAAATTCCGACAATTGGCATTGGAGCATCAAGCGAGTGCGACGGACAAGTTTTGGTAATCGACGATTTGCTCGGATTAAACCAAGAATTCAAACCAAGATTTGTCAAATATTACGCTAATTTGGCCGCAGAAATTTCGCGCGCTGTTGAGAATTTTTCTTCTGATGTGAAATCGAAAAAATTTCCGGCAAAAGAGAATTTAGTTTAGGTGATTTTTTGAATTCCTGCCGCCGGCGGCAGGAATGTTGGGTTTTTTATAAATACAGCAAAATCAAGCCTCTAAGCAGGGTCACTTGTGAAAAAAAGAGTTTTGAAATCTTTTTTTAAAAAAAAATCTGTCATGTTTTTTGCGAAGTATGCTGGTCTGACTTGTGCTGGTTTGGTCTTAAAAATTGACAGCTTAATTTTTCTTCCTACTTTGCGCCCTCCTTTTTGACACGCTGTTGGCTGTCTCTCAAGAATCCCCTCTTTCCTAAAACTTTAAAAACTTACCAATGACTACCTTTAGAAACGTTGCCATCATTGCTCACGTTGACCATGGCAAAACTACAATGATCGATGCCATGTTGCATCAAAGCGGCACTTTCCGTGCTAACCAACAAGTTGAAACTCGCGTAATGGATTCCAATGATTTGGAAAAAGAGCGCGGCATTACAATTTTGGCGAAATGCACTTCCTTGATGTGGAAAGACAATAAAATCAATGTAATCGATACTCCTGGCCACGCCGATTTCGGTGGTGAAGTTGAGCGCGTTCTTTCAATGGCTGACTCTACTTTGCTTTTGGTTGATTCTGCTGAAGGCGTAATGCCACAAACCAAATTCGTGCTTTCAAAAGCTTTGGCTCTTGGTTTGAAGCCGATTGTAATCATTAATAAAATTGATCGCGGTGATGCTCGCCCCGATGAAGTTTTGAACGAAATTTTTGATCTTTTCGTTTCTCTTAGCGCCAATGAACAACAGTTAGATTTTCCAGTTCTCTACGCTGTGGGCCGCGACGGCTGGTGCGTTGCTGACATGGAAAAAGACGAGCGCAAAGATTTGTCACCACTTTTTGATTTGATTGTTTCTCACGTAAATCCACCAAAATTTGACGAGAATGCTCCGTTTAAAATGTTGGCTACTTTGCTTGACCGCAGCCCTTATTTCGGCCGTATGTTGACTGGTCGTATTTATTCTGGAAAAGCTAAAAATTTGATGAGCTTCAAAGCAATTAACCTTAAAGGTGAAGTTGTTGAGCAAGGTCGTCTAACCAAGCTACACGTATTTCGCGGCGTTGATAAAGTTCCGGTTGATGAAGCCCAAGCAGGTGACATCGTTTCAATTGCGGGTCTCGAAAAAGCTTCAGTTTCTGACACGCTTTGCGACATTTCGGTTTCTGAACCGATCAAATCTACGCCGATTGATCCGCCTACAATGGCCATCACCATCAGCGTAAATGACTCGCCTCTTGCTGGTCTTGAAGGAACTAAAGTTACTTCACGCATGATCCGTGAGCGATTGTTTGCTGAAGCTGAAACTAACGTTGCAATCAAAGTTAAAGAATCTGACGCCAAAGACGCTTTCGAAGTTGGTGGACGTGGAGAATTACAACTTGGTGTGTTGATCGAAAACATGCGTCGTGAAGGCTTTGAGCTTTCAGTTTCAAGACCTCGCGTTCTTTTCAAAAAAGAAGCAAATGGCGACATGTTGGAACCAGTTGAAGAAGTTGTAGTTGACGTTGATGAAGCTTTTAGTGGTGTGGTAGTTGAAAAACTTTCTTCACGCAAAGGTGAAATGATCGAAATGAAACCATCTTCGGGCGGCAAAAATCGTTTGGTATTCTACGTGCCTTCACGTGGTCTTATCGGCTACCAAAGCGAGTTCTTAACTGACACTAAAGGTTCGGGTGTTTTGAACAGAATCTTCCACGCTTACGTGCCTTACAAAGGTGAAATCGCTTACAAGAAAAACGGTGCTTTGATTGCAACTGAAGCTGGTGAAGCAGTAGCTTACGCGCTTTGGAACTTGCAAGATCGTGGTACCATGTTCATCAAACCTCAGCAAAAAGTTTACTCAGGAATGGTGATTGGCGAAAACTCAAAACAAGGCGATTTGGAAATTAACGTTTTGAAAGGAAAACAATTAACCAACGTTCGCGCCTCTGGAACTGACGAAGCGATTCGCCTAATTCCACCAAGAGAACTTACTCTGGAAGACATGATTACTTACGTTGGCGAAGATGAATTGGTGGAAGTGACACCAAAGTCACTACGCTTACGTAAAAAATTCTTAGATTCTAACGACAGAAAACGTCTAGGCAGAAGCAAAGAAGCTAAGTTTGATTTTGTACAAGAAGAATAATTAAAAAGTTCCGCGAATTCCTCTCTTGGCTTTGTTGCCGAGAGAGGAATTGAAGTTTTATTCCCCCTGCAAATTCCCTCCCCCATGCGCCCATCAAAAAGAACTCCCAATCAAATCCGCGAAGTATCACTAGAAACCAACGTTAATAAATACGCTGAAGGTTCATGCTTAGTAAAATTCGGTGACACTCACGTTTTATGCACCGCGTCAATTGACGAAAAAGTTCCGCCATTTTTACGCGGCAAAAATAGCGGATGGGTCACTGCCGAATACGCCATGCTGGCGCGCTCAACTCACCAAAGAAACAGTCGCGACCCAATGAAACCAAATGGTCGCTCGATTGAAATTCAGCGTTTAATTGGTCGCTCACTGCGCTCGGTAATTGATGTAAAAAAATTGGGAGAACGCCAAATCATTATTGATTGCGATGTGATTCAAGCTGATGGCGGCACACGCTGCGCCGCAATTACGGGTGGCTACGTTGCTTTGGCAATTGCGGTGAAAAAAATCATGAGCCAAGGTTTGCTCAAACAAAACCCGCTAATTGGCTCAGTTTGCGCGCTTTCTTGCGGAATTTTCGAAGGCCAAGTTGTGGCAGATTTAGATTACGCCGAAGACAGCAAATGCGACGTTGATGCCAATTTTGTCATCAACCAAGATTTCAATTTAATTGAAATTCAAGGCACCGCAGAACAAAGAGCCATGAGCTTTGAGCAGATTTCTCAAATGTATGAATTAGCTAAAGCTGCAGCGAAAGAAATTTTTGAACTTCAAAAAAAAGCAATTGATGTTGTCAGCTAGTCGAAGATTTTTAAATTTAAGAAATAACTTGATTCCAGGGCTGTCTAAGTCTCAAACCAAAATCAGATGTTTTTCTGCTTTGGTTGCTCCAACTCCCAAAGAGGTGGTAGATTTCTTTCTGCAAAATCGCGAATTGATTAAGCAAGCGCGCAGCGAAGAAGACATTAGCGCTTTGGCGCAAAACTATTTTCCTCATTTAATTGGCAAGGCCCAAAATAGTAGTGATGATCTCAGTCTTTATTTAAGATCTTTGGCTAAATTTAATGAAACCAATGCCGAATCAATTTTCTTTCAAGGAGTAAAAAAAAGTCTCTTCCAAAGTGAGGAAGAGGGAGTGGAGTTTTTATCATTTTTAAGCAATATGACTGCCAATATTGCAGGCTACGTTCCTCAGTCGGAAGAAAATGCCATCGAGATCTGCACCAGAATAAAGCATGAAGATGGAACAGAAAGCATTAGTACAAGATTGCTTCCCCATGTTGATGATTTGTTCGCCGATGACAGGCCGTTAAAATTTTTGGCTTTTTTGGGTATTGAGGCCCCTTCGAAAAATTATCGAACCTATATTATTAATCACAAAGATGTGGTTGATGGCTTGTCAGAAAGATCGAAAGCAGTTCTGCAAGAGCCAATCTTTCAAGATTTTTGGCTAAATTACAAACCTCAACCAATCTTGATTGATCGCGGCAAAGGCAATTACGATATCAATTTTTCAACTGAAGTTAGTGATCGAGCATGGAGCGTCGATACAAAATATCTCAGAGATAAAACCATTACTCATAATGAAATTGAGTCGGCGATAGAAAATATAAAAAGCACAATTTTAGATATTTATCACCAAAACAAACTCACCGAATATCATATCGGCGACATGGATGTTTTGTGCTTGAAAAGTCAGCTTCATGGCAGAGATCAAGTTGGCGTTCCTTTTAAAAATTTATTAGACACGCGTCGTTTGTTAAGTTTGGCTTATACCGAAAAACCTTCAACTAGCGCGGCTCTAACCAATGTAGCTAGCGTTAAGCATGTCACTGACAATCAGATTTAAAAATTGTGATCGAAATTAAAAAAAACCTTACCCATTTAACAAAAGAACAACTTCTTGCAGAGATTGTGGTGCTTGGAGAAAAGCCATTTCGCGCTAAACAAATTTGGAATTGGATTTTTGCGCGCGGCGTTAAATCTTTTGCAGAAATGAGCAACGCCTCAAAAGAGATGCGCGAAGTTTTGGCGACAAATTTTTCACTAGATCGCCCGCAAATTTCTAAAGATATTTTATCCAGTGACGGCACCAGAAAATGGTTGGTGCGTTTTTCAGATTGCAAAGAAGTTGAAGTGGTTTTTATACCAGAAGAAACCCGTGGCACTCTGTGCATTTCGTCGCAAGTCGGCTGCACCTTGGCTTGCAAATTTTGCCATACCGGCACGCAAACGTTGGTTCGCAATTTAGAATTTCACGAAATTGTCGCGCAAATTTTAATCGCCAAAGATCATCTTTCGGATTGGGATAAAAATAATCGCAAACTCACCAACATAGTATTCATGGGCATGGGCGAGCCATTTTTTAATTACGAAAATGTCGCAAAAGCGGTGAAAGTTTTAAATGACGCTGAAGGATTAGATTTCTCAAATCGCAAAATAACTATCTCAACGTCAGGCTTGGTTCCAGAAATTTTACGCTGCGCTGACGAGCTTAAAACTAATTTAGCAATTTCGCTGCATGCTACAAACGACAAGCTGCGCACCGATATTATGGCGATTAATAAAAGATATCCGCTCAAAGATTTGCTTGCTGCTTGCAAAGTTTACAACACGAAAAATCCCAACCAAAAAATCACTTTCGAATATGTGATGCTAAAAGGCGTCAATGACCAAGAGCTTCACGCACGCGAGTTAATTAATTTGATTAATCGCGCCAATGTGAATGTGAAAATAAATCTGATCCCATTTAACCCGTGGGAGTCTTGTGAATATGGTCGCAGCGACATTGAACAAATTTTAAAATTTCAGCAGATTTTGAAAAATTCAAACGTGATTTCGCCAATTAGGAAGACGAGGGGTGAGGATGTGCTTGCGGCTTGTGGGCAGTTGAAGTCGGAGTCGGAGCGTGAGAGGAGAAATAAAAGCTGATTTTGTATTCGCAAATAAACGCCTGCAACCTTAGACCAAGATCGTGAGCACTCGCCGAAAATAGCCGTTTAGGCTATTTTCTCCCTTTTCAAGGAAGTGTTGAGGGGAGATCAATTTATCGTTAAATTCCTAAGCAAACAAATCCCCAACTTTTTTAAAGAAACTTTCTGATTTCGGATTGCTCGATTTTCCGCTCATCAACTTATCCAACTTCATCAAAAGCTCGCGCTCTTCGCTTGAAAGCTTTACCGGCGTTTCAATGTTAATTTTTACAAACATGTCGCCACGTCTGCCGCCTGAATTAATTACGCTCATGCCGCGCGATTTTAAGCGAAATTGATCGTGGTTTTGGGCGCCTTCGGGAATTTTTAAAGCGGCTTTTGTGCCGTCAATTGTAGGAATTTCAATTGCGCCGCCAAGTGCTGCGGTAGTGAATTTTAATGGAATTTCGAAGTGAATATCATCGCCCTTGCGCGTGAAAAACTGATGTTTTTTGATTGAAAGATAAACATACAAGTCCCCTGTCGGACCCCCGCGCTGACCGGCTTCGCCTTCACCACTTAAGCGAATTCTATTTCCTTCTTCGACGCCCGCCGGAATTTTAACTGACAAAGTTTTTTCTTTATTAACGCGTCCTTCGCCGCGACAAGTTTTGCACGGATTTTTGATGGTTTGGCCAATGCCTCCGCAAGTTGTGCAAGTGCGTTCAACAATGAAAAATCCTTGCTGGGCGCGAATTTTACCGCTGCCTTTGCAAGTTGCGCAATCAACTGGCCTTTCGCCGCTTTGCGCGCCGCTGCCGTTGCAAGGTTCGCAAGCAGAAGGAATGGTGAAAGAAATTTTTTCAGCGGTGCCGCGAAACGCTTCTTCGAGAGAGATTTCTAAATTGTAGCGAATGTCAGAACCCCGCTGTGCGGAGCTACGTTTTTTGGTTTGCTGACGTCCGCCCATGTCGCCGAAAATATCAGAGAAATTACTGAAAATATCGTTGAAGTCGAAGCCATCCGCTCCGCCGCCGCCAAATCCACCACGTCCGCCACCTTGTGCGGCATCGTGGCCATATTGGTCGTAGCCTGCTTTTTTTTGATCGTCTTTTAAAACTTCGTAAGCCTCGGTGGCTTCTTTGAATTTGGTTTCAGCTTCTTTGTTTCCGGGATTGCGATCTGGGTGATGCTTCATCGCCAAGGCGCGGTAGGCTTTTTTGATTTCTTCAGCTGAGGCGCTTTTTGCAACGCCAAGAATTTCGTAATAGTCTCTTTTGCTCATTTTAGTGAAAAATTTTTTTCAAGGAATTGGTTTTAGATAATTTCCAAAATCGCTTTTACAAGCTGTCGTTTTTTAGCCATTTAACCAATTTTGCAAAGGCGTCGCCGCGATGCGAGATTTGATCTTTTTCTGTGGCAGAAATTTCGCCAAAAGTTTTTTCCATGCCGTTTTTAATAAAAATCGGATCATAGCCAAAGCCTTTATCGCCGCGAGATGGGAAGATTAAATTGCCGTCAACGCGGCCCTCAAAAGAAATTTCGAAATTAGTTTTTGGATCAAAAATTGATAAATTACAGATGAAAAAAGCGCGCAGATTTTGTGGAGAATTTTTTTTGATTTCAGAAAAAATTTTCTCGAAAGCTGTATTAAAATCATTTTCGCCCAAAGCATTTTTGGCAAAGCGTGCTGAGTAAATTCCAGGCTCCCCATTCATGGCTTCAACGCATAATCCTGAGTCATCGGCAAGTGCAACTAGACCGGTTTTTGCGGCGTAATATTTGGCTTTTAAAAGTGAATTGGCGGCGAAAGTTAATCCAGTTTCTTCCGGCTCAGTGAGGTTAAATTGAAAGGTTGGAACCGCTTCAATATTTATGTTGTTTAAGAGTGATTCGATTTCGGAAAACTTTCCTTTATTATTAGTGGCAATCAGCAGTTTTTTAGGGCAAGAAAACATTGGGGGCATCTTTAAAAACAAAAACGCCGCAAACATTTTTAAGATGTTTGCGGCGTTTTCTTATGAGTTACGCAGCAGATTCTTCGGTTGCTGGAGCTTCAACAGCTACTTCAGAGACATGCGCTGCAGCAGCTTTTTCTGCAGCAATTGCAGATGCCGCAGCTTCTTCAGCTGCAACAGCAGCTTCTTTTTCTTTAGCTAATTTATCTAAAGCTTTTTTCTTTAGGCCTTCACCTTTGTTTTTTGGTTTGAAATTTGGAGCGTATTTTTCAGAACCTTTAACACCAAGAGCTACTAAAAATTTAGCAACTTTTTCGGTTGGTTGAGCACCAACTGAAAGCCAATATTCGGCGCGTTCTTTATCAACAGTGACGCGATTTTCTTTGTCATCTGCAAGCAACGGGTTGTAGGTGCCGATCTTTTCAAGAAATTTAGAATCTCTTGGAGAAGTGATGTTGGTAACAAGGATACGGTAAAAAGGAAGATTAGTTCTTCCGCCGCGAGATAGACGAATTTTTAACATTTGTTTGTTTTGATTTAACTTAAATGACACTTAGCCGACTTCTGAGGAGCGGCGCAAGCTACTTATGCAAAGTTTTTATGCAACTAATTTATTCATCAGACTTTTCGCCAGTGTGTTGGCTTGTTGGAATTGCTCTTGCGACATGGAAGATCTGGCTAAATCGCTGACCTCTTCGTGAAAATCAGTTACTGTTTTGAGCAAGGATTTTTCATTGAGAGTTGCTTGAGGATAATCGACGATAAGTTCCGAAATAGCTTTTGAATAAGCATATCCCTTGATCAAGTCTTTAATTTGGCTGGATTGATTAAATCTAGCGACGAAGACCATTGAAAAAATATTTAACATCAAAACATCACTGCCGTCTTGCAAAGCGCGGTTAAAAGCTGTGGTGTAATTTTTATTATTAATTTCAATTAGGGCGAGAAAGTAGTGAGCTTTTTGTGCGTCGACTCCTAAAACATTTTCGAACTTTGTTGTGGCTCGGCTGTAATCTTGCAGGCGGTAGTAAGATTCTCCGACGATGAAATTTAAATCAGAATTAACTGCTGCAGAAAATAAAGCACACTTGGAGATCACTTGCTCATATTGATTTTCATTACTCAGCGTAAGACATTTTTTTGAAAAATATGCGACGTAAAAAGACAAGCCAATGCTGCAACAAATCACAAAGGCTACAGCTAGAAATAAAAAGACTAGTTTGTGGCGCCAAGTTGTAAAAATAGTAGAATTAAGACAATTCAACGCTGCATTTATTGAGAGTGCGAGAAGCCCGCGCGATTGGATTGGTCAGATAAAAATCAAATTCTTTAGCCAATAATTTCTTATCGGCAAAATCGTCTTTGATTTCACCAGATTTCACCCAATTAGCTTTAGAAATTTTTTCTAAATTAGCGAAAATCGCATTGGTTTGAGCTAATGATTTTCTAATTTCAGCAAGGTTAGAAAAGCCCAAATCAATGCCAAGTTTTTCAGCTAATTCAGCAATAATTTTCCAATCTTCTTTGGCTTGTCCAAGCGCAAAAGCAGCGTGAGTTGTGCTTTGCGGGCGGCCTTCCAAGTTAACGTAAATTGCATTTTTTTCGCTGTAAGCAGTTGCTGGTAAAATTACATCAGCAAAGTGCGCGCCTTGGTCGCCGTGAGATCCGATGTAAACAACAAAAGAATCTTTTAATCTGGCAAAATCCAAATCATCGTCAACTCCGTGCAAAATTATCATTTTGATTTCGGCTTTTTCGGCTTTGTCCAAAATTTCTTCAGCAGTTGAGGATCCTATAAATCCAAGCTCCAAACCATTTAGAAGTCCGGTTGATTTCGACAAGAAATTAAAGCCGTTCCAACCGTCAGAAATTAGGTTAAATTTCTCAGCAATTTTTTTGGCGTAGTTCAAAATCACCGCGCCATCTTCGCGACTTAAGATGTCGTGACCCAAGATCAGCATTGGCTTCTCAGCTTTTTGCAAAATCTCAGAAAATTCTGATTTGCCTTCTAAGATATTTTTTAGAATTTCAACATCATCGCCCAAATGCTTGTGCGAGTAGGTCAAATCAGTATCGCTGCCAATTGAGGCAATTTTTAATTTTTTAGAAAGAGATCTTTTTTTGATGCGGGCGTTTAGAATTGGCGCGTCTTTGCGAGGATTTACACCAATTAACAAACAAGCATCTACCACGTCAATTCCGGCAATTGTGCTGTTAAAAAGGTAAGAGGCGCGATCTGTCGACTCGAGTTTTTCGCCCTTCAAGCGGCAGTCAAAATTTTTGACGCCTAATTTTTCGAGCAATTTTTTTAGCGCAAAAATTTCTTCAGAGGCTGAAAGTTGACCAGTTAAAGCTGCGATTTCAGAGGCTTGCAGGCTTTTAATTTTATTGGCAACTTCAGTTAAAGCTTCTTCGAAATTAACTTCTGAAAGCTTGCCGTCGCGCTTGGCGTAAGGCTTGTCGAGGCGTTGATATTTTAGACCATCGTAGCAAAAACGAGTTTTGTCTGAGATCCATTCTTCGTTAATTTCTTCGTTTAAACGTGGCAAAATTCTCATCACTTCAACTCCGCGAGAATCGATGCGGATGTTACTGCCAACTGCATCCATCACGTCAATTGTTTCGGTTTTTCTTAATTCCCAACTTCTGGCTTTAAAGGCGTAAGGCTTGGAAGTTAAAGCGCCAACTGGGCAAAGATCGATGATATTTCCCGACAATTCTGATTTTAAATTTTGCTCAAGATAAGTGGTAATTTCCATGGTTTCGCCGCGTCCCGCAGCGCCCATTTCTGTGGTGCCGGCAACATCTTCCATAAAGCGTACGCAACGTGTGCAGTGAATGCAGCGCGTCATTTGGGTTTTAACAAGTGGGCCCATATTTTTGTCTTTTACCGCACGTTTATGTTCGTGGTAATGACTTTTGCCGCCGCCATATTGAAAGGCCTGATCTTGTAAATCGCATTCGCCACCTTGGTCGCAAATTGGGCAATCAAGCGGGTGATTGGCGAGTAAAAATTCCATCACACCTTCGCGGGCTTTTTTCACCATTGGGGTGTCGGTGTGAATTTTCATGCCTTCAGTTGCAGGCATGGCGCAAGAGGCTACGGGCTTTGGTGGCATGCCTTCAACTTCAACTAAACACATGCGGCAATTTCCGGCAATAGCTAATCTTTCGTGGTAGCAAAAACGCGGAATTTCAACGTCAGCGATTTCGCAAGCTTGAATAATTGTAATTCCATCTGGAACTAAAGTTTCTTTACCGTTGATTGTAACTGTAGGCATGAGTAGGGAAGAAGAGAAAAATAAAAACTTAAAAAAAACAAAAAAAAGCGCATCCAACTTTTTTAAGTCAGATGCGCTAAATTTTTTTAACTAAAATGGAATTTCATCGTCATGCTCTTCAACTGCAACATTGTTATTGCTTGGGCGAGAAGAAGATGAGCCAGAAGAATAAGAATCAGAAGCGCCGCCAGCTGGGCGATCTCGTGAGTCAAGAATTTGCAAAGTTGAATTGAAATTTTGCAAAACGATTTCGGTGGTGGATTTTTCAAGACCTTGCGCATCAGTCCATTTTCTGGTTTGCAGCGACCCTTCAAGGTAAATTTTTGAACCTTTTTTTACGTAACTTTTTACGATGTTAATAAGGCCAGGAGAGAAAATTGCGACGCGGTGCCATTCAGTTTTTTCTTTTTTCTCGCCAGAGCTTTTGTCTTTCCAGCTTTCAGAAGTTGCGAGAGAAAAATTGGCAATTTCGCGACCATCTTGGGTTAAGCGAAATTCAGGAGCTTGGCCAACATTACCAACTAAAATCACTTTGTTAATGGACATGGGTTAACCTCTAAAAATATTTAAAATGGATGTTTTGAAAAGTGGTGGAGCGGACTTCATGATCGCGGCGCAATTTAGGAATGAGGTAAGCAAGACTCAAGAAAAAAATAATCGAGGCAGCTTGTAATAAAAGCGATCCTGATCCAACTCTCGCCTTTACTTTTTTTGATGCAAAAATAACTTCAAAAAAAATTCAAATTTACTTCAAACTTTCCCCAATTAATGCGTCTTTCAACCGTTAAGCCAGCAAAAGAAAAAGTCACCAAGGGAGAGGTTTCGGCGGCGTATTTTATTCCTTATAAATGCCATTGGAATTCAGACACGATTTTAACTCACAAAGAAGAGTTAGTTCGTGTTATTAAAATTAAAGGATTCGCCTTCGAGACCGCTGATGACGCTGATATTGATCTCAAAAAAAATGCCAGAAACAACCTTTTGAAAGGTATGGCGTCAGGCAATTTTTCGCTTTATTTTCACACCATTCGTCGCAAAGAAAAAGGTTTTCCTGATGGCGAAATGCCTGATTTATTTTCGGCGCGCGTTAATAGTGAATGGGAAAAAAAGCACTCAGGCACCAGAAGTTTTATTAATGAACATTATTTCACGATTATTCGTGGAGCTGACACTTCGGGTGCTGCGGTGCTGGAACATATGGCGAAAAAATTGCAGCATCGCGCTGATAAATCTTCGTGGGAAAATTACATGCGCGAAGCTTTTGACGAACTTGATGAGATGACTGAGCGTATTTTAAATGGTTACGGCAATTACGGTCCGCGCGTTTTAGGCATTAATGAAAGCGAGGATGGCGTTACTTCAGAAATTCTAGAATTTTTCTCGCGCTTGGTTAATTGCGGTCACTCGCAACCAATGACAATTCCCTTGGGTCAAATCTCGCATCACTTGCCAATTAGTCGACTTTATTTCGGCAATAAATCAGTTGAAGTTCATCACCCAACTGGCGCCAAATATGCCGGCATGGTTTCAATTAAAGAATACCGCCCATCAACTCACGCCGGAGTTTTTGATGGTTTTATGCAGATGCCTTTTGAGCTCATTATCAGCCAATCATTTTCTTTTATTAATCGCATGGTGGCGATTAGTTCGATGCAGTTGCAACAACGGCGCTTGATTCAGTCGGAAGACGTTGCGGTTTCGCAAATCCAAGAAATTGACTCGGCGCTAGATTCAGCGATGAGTGGTGAGTTTGGTTTTGGCTTGCATCACATGTCAGTTTTATGTATTGAAGAATCGCCAAAAGCTTTGGAAAGCGCTTTGTCGCTTGCAGTAGTTGAGCTTTCAAACACTGGTATTACCGGTGCTCGCGAGAAAATGAATTTGGAGCCAGCTTATTGGGCGCAACTACCCGGCAATGCTGAGTTTATGGCGCGCCGCAGTACGGTGAACACTTTAAATATCGCGGCTTTTGCCTCTTTTCACAATTATCCGTCAGGCAAAAGAAAGAAAAATCACTGGGGTGACGCGGTGACGGTGCTTAACACCGTTTCGGGCACGCCTTATTTTTTCAGTTTTCACGTGCGTGACGTTGGTCACAGTATGATTATCGGGCCGACTGGTGCGGGTAAAACGGTATTGCTAAACTTCCTTTGCGCGCAGGCGCAAAAATTTAACGGCCGTTTATTTTTCTTTGATAAAGATCGTGGTGCAGAAATTTTTATTCGCGCGATTCGTGGCCGTTACATGATTCCGGATGCGGCAAAAACTTCCGGCTTTAATCCATTTCAACTCGAAGATACTGCTGAAAATCGCTCATTCTTAATCGACTTCATGAAGGCACTGGTAATGGTTGGCGACGTGGCTTTGCCAGCTCACGAAATTGAGCGCATTAACGAAGCGGTAAAAGGAAATTACAAACTGCCGAAAGAACAAAGAAGAATCCGAAATATCGCGCCTTTCATGGGCTTGGGCGGTCCAGGAACTTTAGCTGGTAGATTAGCCATGTGGCATACAACAGGTTCGCACGCCAAGTTGTTTGATAATGAAGATGACATGATCGATTTCACGTCGGCGCGCTCTTTCGGAATTGAAATGTCGCACATCTTGCAAGATAAGGCCTCTATTGGTCCGGTGCTGCTTTATTTATTTCATCGTATTCAAAGTTCGCTTGATGGTTCGCCAACCATGATCGTTCTCGATGAAGCTTGGGCCTTGATTGGAAACCCAGTTTTTGCGCCAAAAATTAAAGACTGGCTCAAAGTTTTAAGAAAACTTAACACCTTTGTAGTATTTGCGACGCAATCGGTGGAAGACGCGGCCAAAAGTAGTATTTCCGACACTTTGGTGCAACAAACCTCAACGCAGATTTTTCTGCCAAACTTGAAAGCTACGATACTTTATCGCGAAGTTTTCATGTTGAGTGAGCGCGAATTTAACTTGGTAAAAACGACAGATCCTTCAACGCGTTTCTTCCTCGTAAAACAAGATAATGACGGCGTAATTGCGCGCATTGATTTGGGTGGAATGGATGACGTAATTCGTGTTCTTTCTGCTCGTATTGACACCGTGATTCTAATGGATGAAATCATTGACGAGGTTGGCGAAGATCCTGACGATTGGTTGCCAATTTATTACGAACGCAGCCGTCCTAAATAATTTAAAAAAAATCAGAATTCGGTGATAATTTTTCAGCAAACATTTTTTAGAAGAGCTTCGCGTTTGCTGCTTGCTGTCGGTGTTTTTTGCTGTTTTTTTGTTACTTCTCTACAAGGTTCTTACGCGGAAAGCGCAACTGATTATGGCGTTGGTAGAACCCGCAGTTGCAGCTCTAGTGGCGTTCCAGATACCTTAAATTTTGACATGACAAATGCCGGTAAGGACGCGGAATTTGTTTTGTCAAATCCAGTATGCTTCACCGTAATATTGACAACATATGTGGCAGTAAAAACCTCGATTGCCGCGATGAATGGCATATGCTCAACTGGAAGCATAATTCCTAGAATACTTCCAGTTCCACTTCTAGACGCTTACGATCTGACTAGAGGAGCCATTGAGGGAGTGAAAAGAGCTCTCCTCCAGCAAAATTATTCATGTGGTGCAGCTGTTGCTGTGGCCACTGCGAGCTGGGGTATCGCGATTGCCCAGCTTGCCATAATTTACGGAATTGCCCTTAACACTTATAATCATACTGAAGTTTGTGGTGCGCAATGGGTGACGGCAAATCCTTTAACATATGATATCAGTGCTCCGAATAAAAAGCAGAAAGTAAAAGATGCGGTTGAGGGCTATATTCGCGACGGACAAACCTCAAAATTAACTCTCGAAGCCTCAGGAGATAAAACTTATCGCGAATGGTATTACGGCGGTGAAGAGGTAGAGGATAATCCCGATGGAGGTTACCAAAGCTGTTACGACGTGACGCAGAGGGTGAATGGCAAATATCCGAAGCAGAAATATTACATGAGAGGCACTGCGGCAGGTAATTATAACTGTAAGAAATATAATTTAGTTCCGGGCAATATGGACCCCTTAACTAATGCTCCCGTCACTGCCGCAAGAATTGTTGAATTACAAAATGCCTATGCCTGCTGTAAAAAACGCAGCGCCGAATTTATTTGTTTAAATTATACAGCGCTTTCGAGCAGCGTTGGCGTGGTTACCGGGGGCGTTACTAGTGGCTTAAATGGAGCATCGGGCCTTTCTGGCGGCGGTGATGTGGCGAGTAATCCGGTAACAGGCGTTAAAACTTTTTGTAAAGTTGGTCAATTATGCAATGTGGAAGGCATCACCTTCTCAACCAAATCACTCGACAATGGTAGTTTAATTTGCGCCCAAACCTACAGCTTATGCCCTTATAACTTTGCTGTTGGTGGGGGTTCGGAATATTGTGATTATTACCAAGATGGAAAATACTCCAATGGAAGATGGACCATGATCACTCAAGATGACGTTAAGGCAGGCAATTGCTCTTCAAAAAGTGAAATCAGAAATAGTGATTGTTCCTACAATGCAAAGGCGGGCAAATGTAAAAATTATTGCCAATATTTAACTCACTGCACTGTCACCAGTTTAGCAGATTATCAATATGAAACCAATTTAGGATCGCCTTATTTCTCAGATGCTTGCTTGAATTTTGTCGGTGACTCTCAAAACCAAACCGCCTACGGCGGCAGCTTTATTCTAAATAGTCAGAAGCACTTTTCGGCGCCAATTGCGCAATGCGTGAAAGAAACTTTAGAAAATCTTTTCTACAACGTTGCGGGTCACAGTAAATGCGCTAACGCAAATGAATATCCGTCTCCAGATGGATCTTGTCCAAGTGGTAATTACAAAGTAAACGGCAACTTCATTTATCAAAAAGGCAATACGGTGAAAGAGACTTCATTTTTCTCAATAGTGCAAAACACTATGAAGGATTCGGTGAAGATGGTTCTGACTTTATCGATTATGTTCTACGGCATGAACATCTTGCTGGGTAAGGCGAATATCGGAGAGAAAAAAGACATCCTAATGTATCTGCTCAAAATTACCTTGGTGCTTTTTTTTGCTACGGGCGATGCGTGGCAAGGTTTCTTCTTCAAGGGAGTTTACGGCGCCTCGACAGAGTTTTCGCAGATGGTCTTTAAAATTAGCTCTCAGCAATCTGAGTCTCAAAGGGATGGCTGTCAATTTGGGATGATTTCATTGCCGGATGGTTCGCAAGTTTCTTCTGGTCGCACCTATCCTTCTGGCAAAGAATATTTGGCTTTGTGGGATACGCTTGATTGTAAAATGATGCGCTATTTGGGCTATGGTCCAGAGGTCAGTGTTGCCAATATTGCGTCATTAATTTTTGCTGGATATTTCAGCTTCAACATTGCGGGAGTTAGTTCCACGGGGGTAGGAATTTATTTTGCCATTGCCGTAATGTTCTTCGGTTTCTTCTTTTTAGCAGCTACCTTACGCGCTTTGCATATTTTTTTGGCTTCGGCGGCAGGTATTATTATTTTAGTCTTCGTCTCGCCAGTGATTATACCCACAGCGATGTTTAGTAAGACGTCTGATATTTTCAAAAAATGGGTGACAGAGTTAATAGGATACTGCTTGCAGCCTATGATACTTTTTGCCTATATCGCATTATTTGTAACAATCATGGATAAAACCATGATTGGTAGCGCCACCTTCTCTGGACAGGCTCCATCTAAAACAATTTCTTGCTCTAAAATTTGTAAAAACTTGGACGGCTCAATTGATCCATATGTTAATGGTAAACTCCCTGACTGCGATGATACCGGAGATAAAATATTGGATCCAATGAGTGATAGTGTTGCCTGTCTAATAAATCTGGATGATTTTGGTACGATGCCGGGTCTTGAAATGATTGGTTTGAGCATTCCAATTTTAATGAATATTTTTGGCGAAAATGGGCAGATCAAGGTTCTCACCATTTTGAAGGGTGCGATGGTGATGTTCTTGCTTTATAAATTCATGAACGAAATTTCAGGAATGGCTGCACTATTAGTCGGTGGATCAAAGTTGGATGGTGGAAATGCCGATCCACTTGAAATGATGAGCAAAGTCAAGGGTGTTTTGGCGTCAATACAAAAACGTGCCGCTGGTGCCAGTAAAAAATTAGGTAACAAAGGATTGGAAAAAGCTGCCAAAACTCGAGAGGCAATAGGTAAGGCTGGAAATAAAGGTGGCAGCAAAGGTGGTGGCGATGGCGATGCTGGCGGAGATCAATCTAAAAGTAGTGCTGACGGTGATGAAGCTGGTGGAGGCGATGGAGGCGGTGACGAAGGCGGCGATTCTAAGTAATAATATGTTTTGTTCCTGGGGGGTATAATGGAATTCTTTTGCAAAAAAGCTCTCAGAGTCGTTTGACAATTATCATCTCGCGCTTTTAATGCGCGCCCCTTCTTTTTCCGCAGTTTCCAAATTGCTATCGTAGCTCAGGGGTAGAGCACTTCATTGGTAATGAAGAGGTCGCCGGTTCGATTCCAGTCGATAGCACCATTTTCTGCGTGGCAATTTCTTGCAACGCTCATGCTAAAGCCAAAAATATTTTTATTCTTGCAACTGGGGGCACCATATCTGGCGCTGGAGATTCTTCGGTTGGCTCTAAATATTTCGCATCAAAATTGATATCGCAAAAATCATTAAAACCGTTCCCGGTATTGAAAAATTAGCTGATATTGACGCTGAGCAATTAATTCAAATCTCAAGCCAAGAGATCGATAATGCTGTTTGGCTTAAAATTGCCAAAAGAGTAAATGAGCTTTTAGCCAAGCGTTCAGTTGATGGAATTGTTATCACTCACGGTACCGACACCTTAGAAGAAACGGCCTATTTCCTGAACCTAGTTGTTAAAAGCCAAAAGCCAGTTGTGGTGGTTGGAGCGATGCGTCCAGCAACTTCTTTAAGCGCTGATGGAGCTCTCAATTTATATAATGCTGTAGCGCTTGCCAGCAGCAAAGTTGCTTATGGCAAAAGTGTATTGGTGTTGATGAACGACGATATTTTGGCTGCTCGCGATGTTTCAAAAACCAGTACGATTCAAGTTAACTCATTTAAAGCAAATAACTCTGGCCCGATCGGATATGTCTATTACGGCAAGCCAGAAATTTATTATGAGCCAATCAGAACTCACACCGCAGAAACTATTTTCAATATTAAAAAGTCAGAAGATTTGCCAAAGGTTGATATCATCTACGCTCATGCAGGACAAGAGCCTAGCGTGATTGATCGCTTGGTTGAGTCGGGATCAAAAGCAATCGTTATCGCAGGTGTTGGTGATGGCAATCTGAACAAAGCCAGCTTGGAAAGATTAATTGAAGCTAGAAAAAAAGGCGTAGTGATTGTTAGAAGCACTAGAGTTGGAGCAGGTTTAGTGGTGCCAAATGTTGAGTTAAATGACAGTGAATTAGGTTTTGTAACGGCGGATAATTTGAGCCCGCAAAAATCTAGAATTTTGACAATGATGGCTCTCACCAAAACTTCGAATATTGAAGAAATCAAAGAAATGTTTAGCAGATATTAATGCTATTTTTCCTCTGCGTAAGTTACCGCATTATCGTAGCGCACTAAGATAAACTTCTTTCCCCAAAGAGTGCTGAAAGAATAAATGTAATCAGTGGTTTTGTGAAAGTTGCAGCCAAATAGTTTTTTCGCTTTTTCGTCAGACATGCGTTCGCGACTGCTGCCAAAACTTTCGTAATAAGATTGAGCGGTGCTACGATCATATTCGCTGGGCTGGGCGCAGTAATTGCCATTAATTTCGTAACAAGCGCTGGTCAGCAAAAGTAAAATCAGAGATAATTTTTTCATTTAATCCCCGCGTGAATTGCCGCAGCGCCAAAAGATAAATTTTGGTAAGAAACGTTTTTAAATCCTGCTGTTTCGATCATTTTTTTGAACTCATCTTGCGTCGGAAATTTGCGAATACTTTCAACTAAATATTGGTAAGAGGCGCGATCTTTTAAAATCACTTCGCCGATTTTTGGGATCACTTTAAATGAATAAGCGTCGTAAATTTTTTGCAAAAAATAATCGTTAACTTTCGAAAATTCTAAGCACAAAAATTTTCCACCTGGCTTTAAAACGCGGTGGGCTTCGGCTAACGCCAAATCTATGTTGGTGAAGTTTCTGATGCCGAAAGCGATGGTAAAAAAATCGAAAGATTCATTTTCAAAACAAAGTTTTTCGCCGTCGCAGCAAGTGAAACTTAGATCAGAAAAAAGATTCAAATCGACAGCGCGATCTTTGCCGACATCAAGCATTTCTTGGTTAATATCAACGACATCAATTTTACATTTTACATTTTTTAAGCGCGCTTTTTTGGCTATGCGAAAAGCGACATCACCGGTTCCGCCCGCCAAATCAATGGTTTGGTAAGATTTTGTGGAATCGGGAAAATTAATTTGTTCGACCATTTTATTTTTCCACAAACGGTGAATTCCGCCGCTCATCAAGTCATTCATCAGGTCATATTTTTTGGCAACCCCTGAAAAAATTTCTTTGACAAGGCCGGCCTTGTCTTCACGATCTACCTGCTTAAATCCAAAATGTGTTTTATCTTCTCTCATGCTAAAAACTTCCGATTTTAATTTTGATTTGCCTGCCGATTTAATTGCGCAGGCGCCATTTTTTCCGCGCGAAAAAACTAAGATGTTGGTCTTTGACGGCGACACTATTTGTGACCGACAAGTAATCAACCTCACCGATTTTTTGCAAGAAGGCGATGTGTTGGTTTTTAATGACGCGCGCGTAATTAAGGCGAAATTGTCAGCGAAAATTTTACGAAATTTAGCAGCGCTTCAATTCAATTTGGACCAAGAAAATCAAGGGATTTGGAATGCCTTGTGTAAGCCTGTAAAAAAAGTAAAAGCGGGTGATGAGCTAGAAATGGCGCCCGATTTTTTTGCCCAAGTTTTAGAAAAAACTGACGACGGATTTATCAAAATCAAATTTGATTGCGTTGGTGATGAATTGCTGGCAAAGCTTGAAAAATACGGCTCCATTCCACTTCCGCCCTACATAAAAAGAGAAGAAAAAAACGAGCAAGATCAAAAAAATTATCAAACAATTTACGCAAAAAAAGGTGTCGCAGTTGCAGCGCCAACTGCTGGATTGCATTTTAACGAAGAAATTTTTGCCGCGCTTGACGCTAAAAAAATTAAAAAAGTTTTTGTCACTTTAAATGTTGGTGCAGGCACGTTTTTACCGGTTCGTGCTGATTTTTTGAAAGATCACAAAATGCATCGCGAGTCTTTTTCAATTTCAAAAGAAGCGGCAAAAGAAATTAATTTAGCCAAAAAAAATGGCAGAAAAATTGTCGCAATCGGTACAACTTCGCTGCGCGTTTTAGAATCGAGCTGTGACGAAAATGGCATGATTAAACCTACAACTGCAAGCACTGAAATTTTTCTTTATCCGCCACATAAATTTAAAACCGCGGATATTTTGATGACTAATTTTCATCTGCCAAAATCAACTTTGTTCATGTTAATTTGTGCATTTGTTGGTCAAGAAAAAGCCTTTGAAATTTACAATCACGCTATCTCGCAGCAATATCGTTTTTATTCTTATGGAGATAGCTCGCTGCTTTTTGGGACTAAAAATTAATCTAAAAAAATCGACAAAATACTATTGCAATGATGCGGTAGCTATCTTTTGATGAATCATCACTCTTTGACCTCATTCCTAAAGCTACATAAAACTGAGATGAAATTTAAAAAATTGAGATCGGCGTTCAGCTTAACTGAACTTTCCGTAGTTGTGCTTGTTGCTTCCGCCGTGCTAGTTGGAATTTTATCGGTTCAAACCAGTAGCAATTCTACCAATAAAATTAAAGTCACCAACGATCGCATTGGGCAAATTTATAAAGCTTTAAAAGTTTACTCCGGCGCTCACAAGAGACTTCCTTGTCCTGCCTCAATTGCTATTCCTAAAAATGACGCTACTTACGGCAGTGAAATTTCCTGCGCTGCTGATACTGTGGTTTATGGTATGTTGCCGGTTAAAGATTTAAATCTTGCTGCTGCTTTTGCCGAAGATGATTACGGCAATAAATTGGTTTACGTGATTGATTCAACTTTCACTGTTGCGACAACTCCCAGCAAGTTTGTAGATCAGGAAGGCGACATTGTTGTTAGTAGATATTCATCATCTTTGGGTGTGGAAGAATCTAATGCAATTTTTGCAGTTATTAGTCGTGGCAAAAATCAAAGAGGTGCGGTTTCGTCTCTTGCAACTACGGAAATCAATGCTCCAACTGATGTTGATGAACTTGAAAATATGCCATCAGGATCTGATGCTAATTTAATTTCGGGTACCAATCGCAGTGGCACTACTTTTGACGATTTGGTTTTTTTCAAAAACAAAAAATATTTCTTAGCTGATGCTAATTTGACTACGCTTCAAGATCAAAACTTGGTTGGATGTACTACTGGTTACACTAGAGTTGGTGGAGATTGCGTGGTGCAATGCGATGTTCCAACTACCATTGGAATTAATAGCGGTGCAAAAGTGAATCAAGGCATTAACCAAAATCTTGCTTGCAACGCTTCTAATTTCGACAGTTCCGATTCAATAAACTACAGTTGTTCGGGAAGTAAAGTGTATACCTATAATAGCGGATCTTGCGATTGTAATTCTGGATATTATTTGTCGGGATCATCATGCGTGGCAACAACTTGCTCAATTACTGGTGTGTCTGGTTTCAATAATAAAACCGGGCTTGCTTACAAAACAAGCGCTACGGCTATTAACTCTCCTTGCCAAGCCGGATATGTAGGTTCTCCAACTTACACTTGCATTACGCCGGGTGCGGCATCAATTGCTGGAACATGTACTCAGGTTTTTTGTACTGCAACGGCCGGAACTGGTTACGGCGCTAAATCTGGCCTTGCTTACGCTGCTGATGGCAGTGGTACTTTTACTTGTGACGCTGCAGGCTACACCGGAACTAAAAACTACACTTGTATCACAGATGGCGCTGACGCAACTATAACTGGTGGAACTTGTAGTCCGATAACTTGCACCGCAGCATCTGGAACTGGCTATGAAGCTCAATCTGGACTTGCTTATGCTACTGGTGGCAGTGGTACTTTTTCTTGCAATGCCGCTGGTTATACTGGAACTAAAAACTACACTTGCGATGCTTTAGGTGCTGCAACTATAACTGGTGGAACTTGTAGTCCGATAACTTGCACCGCAGCGTCTGGAACTGGTTGGAATGCTAAATCTGGACTTGCTTACGCTGCTGGTGGCAGCGGCAGTTTTGCTTGTGACGCCACTGGTTACACTGGAACTAAAAACTACACTTGTACGGCGTCAGGTGCTGCAACCATTACTGGCGGCACTTGTTCTGCAATCACTTGCACTGCAGCAGCTGGAACCGGCTGGACCGCTAAAACCGGATTGGCTTATGCTACTGGTGGTAGTGGTACTTTTTCTTGCAATGCCACTGGTTACACTGGAACTAAAAACTACACTTGTACGGCGTCAGGTGCTGCAACCATTACTGGCGGCACTTGTTCTGCAATCACTTGCACTGCAGCAGCTGGAACCGGCTGGACCGCTAAAACCGGATTGGCTTACGCTGCTGGTGGCAGTGGTACCTTTGCTTGTGATGCTACAGGCTACACCGGAACCAAAAACTATACTTGTACAGCAACTGGTGCTGCTAGCACCAGTGGATCTTGCTCGGTATATGCCCCATCTAATACTACTTGGACACTTGTTTCTTCAGTAGGAAGAGGTGGAAGCGGATGGGTCGGAAGTCCTCAGCTCCACCTTTCAACAATAAACTGTAGCGGACATAGTGGACATTATGCTTTGGTGCAGAGTCCGGTATATTCACTTTCTGGATCAACTTTAAATGCTTGGGATATAACCGCGTGGCTAACATCTTATTGCACTACTGCTAACTGTGGTCGGCAAGTTAACTCATCAGGGAATTATCTAGTCTATAAGTGTAACCAGTAGCGAATTATCTCGCCATGGCCAATAAATTAAAAGGAGAGGTAAGCTTAAAAACTCACCTCTCCTTACAGATTATTTCTTAGAAAATTAGTAGTTTAATCACTCATTAAGCTTCGCCACAACTTTATCTTAGATAATCCTTTAGCGTAAAATTTTTGTTATGAGTTTCAAAACACCAAAATCAGCCTTTAGTTTTAGTGGATTTATGATTGCTGTGCTTGTTGTAACAGCAATCATAGCCGCGATTGCCTCGGCTTATATTGATGAAAAGAAGGTTACTAAGATAATTGAATCCAATGTTAGAAGTAGTTTGCAGAATTAAGAAATTACAGTGAGTTGCTATTCTCCCAGTAAGGCACCGACCTATCTTTTTGCGGGTCAATATGTTGCACTCGAATAAGTGAAGTTTCACTGGTTGGAATTGAATCGGGACTATGAATATTGAGGTAAGCCTGCTTCATTTGTGCCAACATTCTTTCCATTTTGCGAGTTTTGCCGCTTAGGTCGGGAGCATCGCTGCTAACTAGTTCCAACTCTTCCTGATCTAAATAAAATTGTACGTAGTTGTAAGTTGTAGTGTCCTCAATGCTAGGCAAGTGGTTGCGGCGAAAAACAAATTCGCGCTGAATTCTTTCACCACGATCATTACGCCAATTAATCGTCACTGTGCCAAAAAAATCAGACATGCTGTGCATGTAAAAAGACTGACTTTGGCTGTCACCGGGGTTTAACAATGGCAAAGTTAGAGCATTATTTCCCGCCCAGTTGCATTGAATATCTCTAACTGGCGCAAGGCTGCCATTACTAAAATAAATCACCGGACTTTCTTTTGACGGACCGCAAGAAACCAAAAAAGCGGCGAGCAAAATTAAAAATATTTTCTGCATATTTACTGATTTTTTTCTTGGAAAAGCTCGCGCGTTTTGATTGCTTTCGCAAAGCGCGAGAAGGCAAATAGGTAGCTGTAAGTCAGACCATTAAAACCATAAATGCAATAGCGACGCACAAAGTATGCTTTAAAAAATGCCACGGATGAAACAAACAAAACTTTGGCAATTGAAGGGCATTTACCCTTGCTAAAAGAATCTTGCGCTTGCATCTGCGAGTAGAAATTTATTTTCTCGATCCAATGCGAAAATGAGCGGAAAGATTGGTGAAAAATAATATTTTTTAACTGACCAACTTTGTCGAGGGCGCCGTCACGCAACTCAACGGAATCGTGTACTGTGCTATTTTTAAAGCCAGCGTAATCTTTATTGTAAAGACGCAGTTGATTGTAAAAATAAGCATATTTGTGGGGATGCTTTTCGAAGCGAAAGCGATTCACAATTTTGATGCGAAATCCGTAAAAATCTTCCTGAGAGTTTTTAGTAAAAATTGTTTTAATTTCGGCGCATAATTCTGGTGAAACTTCTTCATCGGCATCGATGTTTAAAATCCATTTATTGCGACATTGATTTTCACCGAAAATTTTTTGCCAACCAAAACCTTGCCAAGCATTAAACATCACTTTTGCTCCAGCGCGAGTGGCGATTTCGCAGGTTTTATCACTGCTGCCAGAATCAATTACCAAAATTTCATCGGCGATTGTTTTTACAGCATTAATCACATCTAAAATTCGATCTTCTTCATTTTTAGTAATGATGAAAACTGAGATCGGAGTTTGCATAAATTGATTGATTTTTTTTCAAGAAAAAGTTTCTTTAACAAATCATCAATTTCGTCCCTCTGTCAGTCAACTTCAAAATCAAAATTCATATGCAAAAACAATCTAAAAAGCGCACCGCTATTGCTGTTTCTGTCCTTGTTCTTGTTGGCCTTGCCGCTCTGGTGACCCACAATTATAAGAACAAAACTTCTGAAAAATATAACGATCAAGCTGCTGCAGTAGAAGCGCCCAAGCAACATGAGCAAGATTCCGTTAACGCCGCAGTTAATGCTGATGCCGCTGCTTTGGAAGAAACTCGCAAAAATAGCGAGATCTTAAAAATCTCTGCTTCTGATTATGTTTTGGGCGAAAGATCTGCGCCGGTTGTGATGGTTGAATATGCTTCACTTTCTTGCCCGCACTGTGCGGCTTTCACTCGCGAATCTTTCGAAAAATTAAAAACTGAATTTATCGACACTGGCAAAGTGCAATTCGCTTTCCGTAACTTTCCATTAAATCAATCTGCTTTGGTTGGTGCGATGTTTGCTTACTGCCAAGCTAATGAAAATAAAGCCGAAGCCACCAGCAAATATTACGCTACGGTAAAAGCTCTTTTTAAAACCCAAGATGCTTGGGCTTTTGACGAAAAATTTGCTGATAAATTAGAAGCAATTGCCAGCCTTGACGGCATGAGTTCAGCAAAATTCAAAAGCTGTCTTGCTGACAAAGCTCTGCAAGAAAAAATCCTTACCGCAAGAATGGAAGTAGCAAAAGTTCTGCAAATTAAATCAGCGCCGACTTTCTTCGTAAATGGCGAAATTTCTGAAGGATATGTTGATTACGTGACACTTAAGAAATTGATCGAAAAAAAATTGGCAGAGAAGAAATAAATAAAAATTAAAATGACCACAAAATTAACCGTTTCAAATCTCACTAAAAATTTCGGCGAAAAGCAGGTTCTCAAAGGCGTTGATTTTGTGGTTAATAAAGGTGAGTCAGTTGTCATTTTAGGCGGCTCGGGTTCTGGCAAATCGGTTCTAATTAAAACCATTGCCAGTCTAATAGAGGCAACTTCTGGCAGCATTAAAATTGACGATGTTGAAGTTTCGCGTCTTAACGACAAAGAGCGTGACAAGTTAATGGAGAAATTCGGATTTTTATTTCAGGGCGGCGCTTTATTTGATTCATTACCGATCTGGGAAAATGTTGCGTTCCGCTTGCTCAATCACAAAAAAATCAACAAAAAAGAAGCACGCGAAATCGCCATTTCAAAATTAAAAGATGTCGGTTTGAGCGAAAAAGTTGCCGATCTTTATCCGTCAGAACTTTCCGGCGGCATGCAAAAACGCGCCTCTTTAGCGCGCGCCGTTGCGAGTAATCCTGAAATTATTTTCTTCGACGAGCCAACAACTGGTCTCGATCCAATCATGGCGGACGTGATTAATGACTTAATCATTTCGAACTCGAAACATCTGGGTGCCACCACAATCACCATTACTCACGACATGAATTCAGCGCGCAAAATCGCTGATAAAATCGCCATGCTTTATGAAGGTAGAATCATTTGGTTTGGCGATGTCAAAGACATGTACTCCTCAGGAAACGCCTATCTCGACCAATTTATTCACGGTCACGCTACGGGTCCGATTAATTTTTTAGCTAAATAAAATGCCAAAAAAATCTCTGCGCACGGCCTTTTCCTTGGTCGAAATCTCGGTCGTTTTGGCAATCATTGCTGCCATTGTGGCTGGGGTGATAAAGTCGCAGGCGATGTTTCTAAAGGCTCGACTTTCAACGGCTCAAACCATTACCCAAAATTCTTCAGTGAAAGATATTGCCGACTTGGCGATTTGGTACGAAACCGCGTTGGAAAGCTCCTTCCTTTTCTCAGAACAAGTTGACGGCGGCTCAATCAGCGTCTGGCAAGACAATAGCTCAAATGCCGCATCTAAAAATAATGCGACGCAAACCAGCGCAAGCAGTAAGCCAAAATTTTACGAAAAAGTTTTCAATGAATCGCTTCCGGCCATTAGATTTGACGGAGTTAATGATTTTTTAACTTTTGACGGCTCATCCCTAATTGGCTCTTCCTACACAATTTTTGTGGTCGAGCAAAGAAGAGCAAGTACCAGTCAAATGATGTTTTTGGGAGGCGACAGCGCTGCTGCAAATGGCAATTTACATTTAGGCTACCGCTCAGACACCACAATTACTCAAGCTCATTCCAGCGGTGTTTTTAATGATTTTACCCTCGCTGCTTATTCCAGCCCGACGCCAAGAATTCACACCTTCTGGTTTAATGTGGCTGCTGGTCAAAAATATTGGATCAATGGTGGAGGCACTGCGGACGATGCTGGAGTTGGGTTTAACTCAGCTTTAACATCTTATTCGGGAGCTGCGATTGGCAGATATTTAACTCATTATTTAAATGGCGACATTGCTGAAATAATCATCTTTAGCCGCGCGCTGCAAACAACGGAACGTCAGGTGGTGGAGACTTATTTGGGTCAGAAATATAATCTTACGATTTCTTAATTTAGTAAGTACTTGCTAACAGCCATTCCAAACTCGATTTCTTTTTTACCCAATAAAGTTCTTGTAAGACTCGCTCAAAACCCGCGCAACTTTTCCTGCTTTTCCCGTTCCTACAACTTTCCCATCTACCTTCGTAACCGGACGCACAATCAAGCTTGAACTAGTCAAAAACACTTCCTGCGCCGTCATTAACTCAGCAACGTCGAAATCTCTTTCTTCAACTTTTATTTTAGCCGCTTTAGCAAATTCAATTAGGCGATTTCTGGTAATGCCGCAAAGAATTAAATTGTCAGCACCTCTGGTAACAACGGTTCCCGCCGCATCAACAATAAAAGCATTAGCAAAACTTCCTTCCGTTACAACGCCGTCACGCACAAAAATTGCGTCGTCAAAACCAAGATCTTTGGCTTTTTGGTTTAGAAAACTCGAAGCAAATAGTGCGATAGATTTAATGTCGCAGCGCTTCCAGCGGATGTCTTCGTGGGTCATTACTGAAACGCCTTTTTCAAATTCTTCTTCTGTTAATTTTTTGCCCAAAGCAACAGTTGCTGAAATTGTCGGAGTTAAATTTTTTGGAAAAAACGGCACGCGATTTGTCGCGCCGCGCGTGATTTGCAGGTAGCAAATTCCTTCACTCATTTGGTTTTTGGCGAAAAGTTCAATTTGCATTTTGCGCAAATCTTCTTTTTTAAAATCATGCTCAATTTTCATCTCGCGTAAACTTCTAAAAAGCCTTTCTAAATGAGGCTCGCCGTCGATTAATTTGCCATTTTTAAAAAGCGTAACCTCGTAAACCCCGTCGGCAAATTGAAAGCCTCGATCTTCAATGTGAACCAAGCAATTTTCGTGAGGCAAAAATTCACCGTTTAAGTAGCTGATGCGAGACATGCGTTGTTTTATTTTAAAATTGTTTTGCCGGCATATTGACCGAGATTTCCCAAATATTCTTCAATGCGGATTAACTCGTTGTATTTGGCGGTTCTATCAGATCTACAAAGTGAACCAGTTTTGATTTGACCAGCATTAGCAGCAACTGCAATGTGAGCAATTGTAGTGTCTTCGGTTTCGCCAGAGCGGTGCGAAATTACATTGTTGTAATTGGCAGCTTTGGCAATGGCGATTGCATTTAGCGTTTCGGTTAAAGTGCCGATTTGATTGAACTTAACCAACATGGCATTGGCCATTTTGTCGACGATTCCTTTCTTCAAAATTTTCGGATTGGTCACAAATAAATCATCTCCAACTAGCTGAATTTTGTCGCCCAAAACTTTAGTAATATTTTTCCAGCCCTCGAAATCATTTTCCGCAAAAGCGTCTTCAATTGAAAAGATTGGGTAATTGTTAACTAGTTCTTCGTAGTAGCGCACCATTTGGTCAGAAGTTAAAATGCGACCTTCGCCTTCTAAATCGTATTTACCATTTTTGTAAAATTCGCTGGCCGCTGAATCTAGAGCCAAAACAACTTCCAAGCCAAGCTTGTATCCTGCTTTTTCGGTGGCACTTGCAATGTAGTCTAGCGCTTCTTTGGCTGAATTTAAATTTGGTGCAAACCCACCTTCGTCACCAACGTTGGTGTTGTGTCCGTCTTTTTTTAAAAGCAATTTTAGATGTTGAAAAATTTCTGCACCAACGCGAATTGCATCTTTAATTGACGAAGCTCCAACCGGCATCACCATAAATTCTTGGATGTCGATTTTATTGTCCGCATGCTTGCCGCCATTAATAATATTCATCATTGGCACCGGCAAAATGTGAGCTTCTTTGCCGCCTAAATATTCGAAAAGCGGAACTTTTTTTGAGATTGCTGAAGCCTTTGCACAAGCCAGTGAAGCTGCTAGAATAGAGTTAGCGCCAAGGTTTGATTTATTTTCCGTGCCATCCATTTCAATCATTAGCGTGTCGATTTCTTTCTGATTTGTCGCATCCATTCCAACTAATTTTGCCGCGATTTTTGTATTTACATTTTCAATCGCCCGCAAAACACCTTTGCCTAAAAATCGCGCTTTGTCACCATCGCGAAGCTCACAAGCCTCAAGGCTGCCGGTTGAAGCTCCACTTGGAACGGCAGCAATTGCAACAGATCCGTCAGTTAAATGAATTTCTGCCTCCAGCGTTGGAAATCCACGCGAATCAATAATTTCGCGCGCTTTAAGATGGGCAATTTTGGTCATTGGAGAAAAATTTGAATTGATGTTTGAGAGGCAACTGGTGTTAAGTTTTTGTTAGTTTTCTTTCGTGAGAAAAAATGTCAATTTCCAATCTTTAAAAACGCCAATGTTTCGCATCATTTTAATCATCGTCTTAATCATGTTGGCGATTCCTTTTTTTAATAAGGCTAAGGATTACCTCACGGAAGAGTCGCGGAAAGTGAAGGTGCTGGGGACGATTGCCAAGAAGGCTTTTCACTACAATGAGGGCAGCAAGAAGTAGTAGTAGGACTCGCGTGGGTGAGACGAGTCGCAAGAGATTAGTGTTGTTGGTTAGTATTTGGTTGTGGAGGCATTGGCAATTCAACGCCAGTGATTGCTTTCATTGCTTCGCGGTGGCGTTTCATTTCAGCTTTTGCTGCTTCTCTTTTTTCAGGAGAAAGTTTTTCCATTACGGCGCGGTTCTCATCCATTTTGGCTTTCATTTCCGGTGAAGCGTTGTTGTATTTTTCTTGTCTGGCTTCTTTTTTCTCTTCTCTAAGTTCTTTCTTTTCCATTTTTTGGGCTTTCATTTTTTCACGTTCTTCTGGGCTCATGTTTTCTGCTTTTTCGCGGTGCTCCATCATTTTTTGTTTTTCTTCTGGAGAGGCGCTTTGCAATTTTGCAGCATTGGTGTCTTTCATTTTAATTCTTTCTTCGGTCGAAAGATTTTTCTTTACAGGAGGCTGATTTTTTCCAGACGCAATTGTTGCAGGTTGAGTTGCAGTTGAACTGGCAGGAGCTTCTTGAGCATTTACTGGCAAAGAGCAAAGCGCTGCAAGGACGAAAGAGGTAAAAAGTTTTTTCATAAATTTGAGAATTTGTTAAAAGTTTTAGCCCTTAAAAAACGGCTGGGGCTTGGGATAGGGTTGTGATTTTTTCAAGCAATTGGTTTTCTGGATTTGGGTCAAAATGAGTTTGAGTTCGTGAATAATTAACTAATTTTAATACTCCTCAACTGCTCCCAAATCAAACAACATCTGATTCAAATAAGCTCCCTCATCCGCAATCTTCTGCAAATCTGTTTCACCGCTTGCACTAAAAAAAATATCAGCAATGTAGCGCCCGTAAATGTCTGTCTTGTTAGTTTTAATCACCAAAGCCGAGACATTTTTCAAAATATTTTGCAAAACTTCCGCGCTCTTTTTCCCCGCTAACGTCGTCATTTCCGGCGCATTAATTTTTGCCAAACGCAAAATTTCCTTGTGGCGAATGTCAAATCCTAAATCCAGCGTCACGTGAATAGTGTCGCCGTCAACCACGCGCTCTAGTTTGGCTTTGTAGGTGTGAATTTCGGCCGGTTTTTTGTTGGATTTTTTGCAGCCAAAATCTGCACCTTTTTTCACCGATTCAACAATTTGCCCCTCACCTGCAAGCGAAGTTTTTACCTTAACAAAAACATTAAATCCGCAATCAACAAAGCGCTCTGAAGAATCGGCAAAAGTTACAAGTTTGTAGGCATAAAGCTGTCCGCGTGTGACGCTAAATGGGACGGATTTTTTGGGTTTTTTAGTGGCGTGAGAATGAGAAATTTTTTTCTGAAGTTGCGCTGAATCTAGTTTTTTTCTCAGAGTTAAATCTTCGAGATATTTTCTTTTACTGTCGCTGCCAACTGAAATTAAATTGCGGTAGTGACTCCAACTCAAAGATGCTTCCTCGTTTGGCAGAGTCGGATAGGTTTTGTAGAAGGCGCGCATTTGGTAGAGAATTCTCTCTGAAATCGAAATGTCTTGCGAAAGCTGGGCAATTAATTTTTCACCGTATTTGGTGCGGTTGTTTTGCACCAAGTGTTTGTCGAGTATTTTTCCTAACTCCCAACTCATTACCACTTTTTGTCGGTTGACACTTTTAACAATATTTTGCTCGGTTTTTTGAATGGTTTTTTGAACCAGAAAAAGCAAATTTTCGTAATTATTTAGGCTAATTTCCATCTGACCTCAAGCTTTGAATTTAGTGGTTTGGTAACGTGTTGCTCAATTTTGAACCACGTGGTTCAAAATTGCTCAAAAAAACTCTAAATTTTACTCCTCTTTTTTTGCAAAAAAACCGCGTGCAAATTCTTCAAAATTTCCCTCTTCAATGGCGGCTCGGATGTCTTTCATTAAATCTTGGTAGTAAAAAATATTGTGCTCAGAAAGCAGCATTGGCGCCAGCATTTCTTGCGCTTTGTCTAGGTGGTGCAAATAGGCGCGGCTGTGGTTTTTGCAGGCGTAGCAGGCGCATTTTTCGTCGAGTGGTTTTTCGTCGGTTTTGTATTTGGCATTTCTAATGTTAATGGCACCAAGGCGCGTAAATGCTTGTCCGGTGCGGCCCGATCTAGTTGGCATTACGCAGTCAAACATGTCAATGCCGCGAGCGACAGCGCCAACAATGTCGGAGGGTTTGCCTACTCCCATCAAGTAGCGCGGCTTGTCTTGCGGCAATAAATCTGGTGCGTAATCAAGCACGGCAAACATTTCTTCTTGTCCTTCGCCAACGGCGAGGCCTCCCAGCGCGTAGCCGTCAAAGCCGATTTCAATTAATTTTGCGGCAGAAATTTCGCGCAGATCTTTGAAAGTTGAACCCTGAACAATTCCAAAAATTCCGTAGCCGTCACGTTTTTTAAAAGCGTTTTTTGAGCGCGCAGCCCAAAGCAAAGAACGATCCATCGCATCTTTGGCTTGTTGAAAAGTCGCAGGAAATTGCACACATTCATCAAAAATCATTGTAATGTCAGAGCCTAGTAAATGCTGAATTTCAATTGAACGCTCAGGGCTCACAAAATGTTTTGAGCCGTCGAGATGCGACGAAAACTCTACTCCGGCGTCAGAAATTTTTCTGATTTTGGAAAGTGACATTACTTGAAATCCGCCCGAGTCGGTGAGAATTGGCTTGTCCCAATTCATAAATTTGTGCAAACCTCCAAGCTCAAAAATTAGCTCGGCTGTTGGGCGCAGCATGAGGTGGTAAGTATTACCCAAAATAATTTCAGCGCCAGAATTTTTTACATCCACAAATTTCATTGCTTTTACAGTGGCTGCAGTGCCTACAGGCATAAAAGCTGGCGTTTGTATGCTGCCGTGAGCTGTGGTCACTTCGCCACGCCTTGCTTTCTTTTGACTGCTTTTTAATTTGAACGAAAAATCTCTAATCATCTGCATTTTATGAAAAAATTTTTACCATTTTTAACGCTGATTTTTTTGGTCAGCTTAATTGGAATTTCGACCTACAATCTAAATAAGAAAGAGGCGGTAGAGCAAGAATTGCCAAGCGCTGGTGAGGCATCGCAACCTTCAGAAATGCGCTTCGCAAAAACCAACATTTCTTTGCCGGAATTTTCTTTGCCGGATCTCTTTAACGAGAGCGAAGAATTTTCCAAAAAAGATCTAATTGGTAAATATTCTGTGATAAATTTTTTCGCTTCTTGGTGCACAACTTGTCGGGCCGAACATGACATTTTGTTGCGTTTAAAAAGCGAGGGAATCGTTGATATTTACGGTGTGGCTTGGCGCGACATTGACGACAATACAAAAAAATATTTGGAAGAGGCGGGTAATCCTTACAAAAAAGTCGCCAAAGATAGTCGTGGATTATTCACCAAAATAACTGGCCTAGAAGCGGTGCCGGAAACTTTGATCGTGGATAAAAGGGGTAATGTTGTTTTGCGGTTTAAGGGCAATTTGCAGGAGTTTTCGATGGATGAGATTCGCGAGTTTTTGAAGAGAAGCCAGTAGTGTATATTTGTTACGAGATGGACTCTTCGTTCGACAGAGTGACGGATTTTTTTAATTATGGCTTTCCAGAGAAGTAATTTTTTTAATTAACTCCTCGATTTCTAATGGAGGGTGGCCGTTGTCGAAGTCTTTAGTTTCGTAAGTTTTATTTTGGTAAATAACTTTAAAATAGGCGTATTGAGCTCCGTCGAGGGCTCGCTCATCGGTTGGGGCTTTGAAGCTAGGAATTTTTTTTATGTCGATTTTGTGCAAAAGAGCAATCAATTCCTCCCAATCTTTTTGTGAAATGACGGCTTCTTTCTGATTATAGATTGCCAAATCTCTTGTTTTAGTGAAGATTTTATTCTTTTGGATCAAGACCTCTTGTTTTGACCCTCGGCCTTCTGATCTGTATTCAAGAACAGCATTGTCGTCAGCAATTTCAGTTTGCTTGGCGTAGGAATTTGTAAAAAAAATTGTCGAACTCAATAAAAAAAATGCCGCTAGAAATTTTCCTTTCATAATATTTCTTGGAAATGAGTTCGTAACCTTTGACTGCATCTTCCAGCTTGTCGCCCCGTCGAATGACGGGGGACGTTGTGAGCAGAATTCGGTATTAGTTTTTTAAATATCATTCAAAAAACTCTTCAACAACTTCGCTCTTTTTGGATGTTGCAACTTCTTCAAAGCTTTCGCTTCAATTTGTCTGATCCGTTCACGCGTTACTGAAAATTGTTTGCCCACTTCTTCCAAAGTGTGATCGGTCACCATGCCAATACCAAAGCGCATTCTAAGCACGCGTTCTTCACGAGGCGTCAAAGATGAAAGCATTTGGGCGGTAACTTCTTTCAATTTAGAGTGTGAGGCGGCGTCAAAGGGAAGAACGGCGGTTTTGTCTTCAATGAAGTCACCAAGCACGCTGTCATCATCGTCTCCAGAGACAGGAGATTCAAGGCTCACCGGATCTTTCGAAGTTCTCAAAACTTTTCTAACTTTATCTACTGGCATTAACAAACGATCAGCAATTTCTTGCGCGTCGGGGGTTCTACCTAGTTCTTGAGTTAGTTGGCGAGAAGTTTTAACGATTTTGTTAATCGTCTCAACCATGTGAATTGGAATACGGATGGTGCGAGATTGATCGGCAATAGCGCGAGTAATGGCTTGTCTGATCCACCAAGTAGCGTAAGTTGAGAACTTGTAACCACGGCGATATTCAAATTTATCCACAGCGCGCATTAGGCCGATATTTCCTTCTTGGATCAAATCCAAAAATTGCAAACCGCGGTTAGTGTATTTTTTTGCAATCGAAACCACCAAACGCAGGTTGGCTTCAATCATTTCTTTTTTAGCTTTTAATTCTTCTTCTTGGCTGCGACGCAGTGTGTTGATTAGCACTTTGAAGTCCGCAACTGCAAGCCCCATGATTTTGGTGAACTTGGCAATTCGGCCTTGAATTTCGATAATTTTTTCACGGCTTTCTGAAGCAAAAACATGCCATTTTTTATCTTTCAAAGCGGCGATTTTTTTCAGCCATTCTTCGCCGGTCTCAACTCCTGGGTAGTTTTTCAAGAAATCTGTTTTGTCGATGCCGTGGCTTTGTGCGGTGCGCAGCAAATCAATTTCAATGCTTAAAAGTTTTTGCTGAGCTTCGTAAAGCTGCTCAACTAGAGCTTTAATCAATGAATCATTGAAACTTACTTCGAGCAAAAGTTTTTCGAAATCGCCTTTTAGCTTCAAAATATCTTTATCAGTTTTGATTTGCTCGTAAGTGCGGCTGTTCGACTTGTCGATTATTTTTTGGCAGACGTGCGAAATTTTTTGGAAAAGATCCAACATTTTCGGCATCAAAATACGTTCCATTGAAACGAATGACACCACACTTTCGTCAATTTCATCCAAGTTTTCATCTTCAAACAAAGACTCTTCTGAAGCTTCTGCCGCATCAACTTGTTGGTTAATGATTGCAGTTACATCTTCTTCGGAATTTGCTTGCGCTTCGGCCTCAGCTTCGGCTGCTTGCAAATCGTTGTTACGGATAATTTCTTCAAGCTCGGCGTTGTAGGTTTCGTCAATACGAATGATGTCGCGCAAAAGAATCGTGCCGTTCGCCAAGCCATTGTACCACTCAATAAAGTGGCGCATGATTAGTGGGCTTTGGTAAAGTGATTTTACGGTTTTGTTGCGGCCTTCTTCAATTCGCATGGCGATTGAAACTTCGTCTTCACGAGTCAAAAGTTTCACCGTGCTCATTGATTTGAGGTAGGTTTTAACTGAATCTTCCGAACGCTTTTGGCTTTTTTCTTCGTCTTTAGCGGCTTGACCTTCTTCAGCTAATTTGTCGAGATCGTCTTCTTTTTCGACGATCAAAATTTTGAACTCGCCCAAAATATCCAAGATACGATCAAGCTTACGCGGATCGATGTCAGAATCGATGGTTTCGTTGATTTGTTCGTGAGTCAAAAAGCCTTGAGTTTTGCCAAGTGCTAAAAGTTTTTTTAACTTGTCAGCGAGATCATTTGAAAATTGTTTGCCGTCGTCATCTTTTTTTTGCAAAGCTGAACGCACGTCTTGAATCAATTGAAATCTCTCGGCAAGAGCCACAGTTCTGTCGTTAACCGGGATTTTAACTTTTACTTTTTTCTCTTTTTTTGGCTTAGGTTCTTTCTTAACTTTTTCTTTTTTTGGCTTTGGTTCTTTTTTAGCCTTCACCTTTACTGGCTTTTCTTTGACTGGTTTTTTCTTAGCTTTTTCAACAATTTTTACCGGCTTTTTGGCCACAGCTTTTGCTGACTTTTTCTCGATTTTTTTCTCAACTTTTTTTGGCTGAATTTTTTTCTTAACTACAATTTTTACCGCTTTTTTTGCAGGTTTTGCTGCAACTTTTTTTACGGGCTTAGCTGGCTTTGCAACTTTCTTTACAACTTTCGCCGCCGGCTTTTTGCTTTTTGTGGCAACCACTTTTTTAACTGGTTTTTTCGCAACAACTTTTTTTGCAGCCGGCTTTTTTGCCGCTATTTTTTTAAGTGGTTTAGTTGGTTTTTTCTTCGCCGCCATTGTTGCCTCGTTAATTGTTGCTAAGTTGGATTGTGCTAAATTATTTCCTTCTCCAAAGACAAAATTCTTTGTTCTAGAGAGTTTTTGTAGTCGAAAATTTCTCGAATTTTTTGGTTGGTAATTGCGGTTTGATGAGTTTCAATTTCATCGATTTTGCCTAGAGAATCTTTGTATTGCAGCTCTACCTGAAGCAGTAAATCTTTCAGAAGCAGAATGCGAAATTTAATTAAAACCGAGTCTAAATCAGGCGTGCCAAGACGCGCAAGGGTATTCTTGATTTCAAGGATATCTTTACTGAAGTCAGAATTTTCAAGGGGCTCGAGCAAATTTTCCTGATTATTTTCAATCGCCTCAATCACCAGCTCTTTTAAATGGGTCAGATTTTCATTGCTAAAATGCAGTTCGCGCACGTCAAAATCATCGTCACGAAACTGCGCCAGCTCTGGAAATTTCACGATAAATGAAATAATATTTCGTGCGATTGCGTCAGCCAAATTGCTAGCTGGTTTGGCGTAATTTTTAATCAAGCCGCCAGTAATAATTTGCGGCTGATTCTTGCCAAAATTCTTGCCCAGCAAAAACAGCAGATCTTTGAAAAAAAGTGCAAAATATTTTTTGGAAGAAGGGTCTTTAATCGCCTCGATTTTAGTGGTTAAATTGCCCTCGATTTTGGCTTTATTTTCTGCCGAAATTTTTTTGTTTTTGTCGATTCCAAGCTCCATTAGTGCGAAGTCAAACAGACTTTCAGAAAGAGGCGTGGCATTTTCAAAAACTTTTTCTAGTTCGCGCGCGCCAAACTCTTTAATGAAATCATCAGGATCCATGCGGTTTGGGAGTATTGCGAAAGCGATATTTTTCTTGGCGTTAATCAATGGCAAAGCAATTTCTGAAACACGTTTAGCGGCGCGAATGCCAGCTTCGTCGCCATCTAAGCACACGATAATTTTGTCGGTGGCGTAAAATAAATCTTTTAAATGCTCAGTGCCAAGCGCGGTACCAAGACCCGCCACGACGTTTTCAATGCCGTTATCGGCAAGCGCAATTGCGTCCATGTAGCCTTCAACCACCACAGCAAAACCCTTTGAAAATATGGCTTTGCGGGCGAAGAAAAAATTGTAAAGAGTTTGGTTTTTTTTGAAAAATTCGGTTTCTGACGAGTTTAAATATTTTGGCATTTCATCGCCAATTGACCTACCGCCGAAAGCAATAACGCGATTTTTTTTATCGGTGATTGGAAACATCACGCGATTTCTGAATTTGTCGTAGAGTTTTTTGCGGTCATTTTGACCAATTACGCCGGTGCGAGATATTTCTAAGTCAGAGAATCCTTCGGATTTTAGAAAATCAGCGAGTGCCTCGTAAGAATTAAGTGACAAACCAAGGCGAAATTTTTTGGCACTGGTAGAATTTAAATTTCGTTTTTTTAAGTAAGATCTGGCTTCTGATCCCTGTTGGGTGTATAAATTTTTTTCAAAAAATTGGCAGGCTTTTTCTAAAATTAAATAATCGCGTTCAAGCGCGTTTTCCTTGGCTTCGTTGAAGATTACTTTGGGAATTGGAATGCCAAAATCTTCGGCCAATTTTGCTACTGCATCTTTGTATTCGAGCCCGTCAACTTTCATGACAAAGCTAATCACGTCGCCATGTTCGGCGCAGCCAAAACAGTGGTAGAAACCTTTTAAATCGTTAACGGTGAATGACGGAGATTTTTCATTATGAAAGGGGCAGAGGCCTTGAAATTCATGGCCGCGGGCTTTTAATTTTACTTTTTTGCCAACGACTTCCGAGGTCAAGATGCTAGAGCGCAGTTTTTCTGGAAAATCTTTGGGGAAGTGCATCAAAAAGCTAATAGGAGTAATTCCAGACTAGATCAAAAAAAGTCATTATTACTGAAAATCCAATCGGAATAACAAAATTGTCGTCAGTGTTGAAAATGCTTGGGCGCGCTTCAAACATGGTGACGCAGAAAACGGCAAAAATTCCAAAAACAAAAAACCAAGCACCCTCGTGAAAACCGACGCCACAACCAAAAAGAATTAATAATCCGAAAATAAAAAATGACAAAGATCCGGCAGATGATTTTTCAAAAAATGGCTTGCTTGGGTATGATTTTCCAATCAGGGCTGCTGCGGTGTCAGAGATTACCAAAATTAAAAATCCGCAAATGGCGATTGTGGGTTTAAATAGTGAAAAATTAAGGCAAGTGGCCAAACCAACAAAACTAGCGCCGCAAAGTTTATTGCCGTTAAGTTCATGTTCTCGAAGCACGGGTCCGAAAATTTTAGCGAAAATATTTTTAATTTTTGGTGAATAGCGGCGAGCAAAATCAAGACAAACAACAATCAAAGTGATTGGTGCAAAAATCATCAAAGCCTTCCATTTTCCTAAATAGTGATAAGTCAATGGAATCACTAGCAGCAATAGGTGAAGGCATTTGCGGTAGAATTCGTTCTGTAAATTCATTGGTCTGATTTGTTGGATTTATCGTGATAAATTACGACTTCGTTTTTTCCGGCATATCCCAAAACTTTTCGCGCTTGCTCGTCTAACAAATCAATGTCGAGAGACTCTGGTTTCATGCCATTGACCATGTTTTCTTTGGCCTGCATTTTGCCTGAAACTTCTTGTTTGGTTGCCTCTTTATTATCGATTTGTTTCTTTAAAACGAAGAGCTGAATTATGCCCTTGTCGCCAAAAATAATAAAAAATCCGAAATAAAAAATCGTAAATACGGCAATAAAATAGCCGATAAAAAGTGGTTTGGAAATTTGGTATTTCTTAACAAATTTGTAGAGAAAATTCTCTTTCATTAATTCTTAAAACAAACTTCCCGAACCGCGTCAATAATGTTCTGAGTTTTGGGTAAGGATAGCCTTTCAAGATTTGCTGCGTAAGGAAGCGGCGCATCAACTGAGGCCAATTTTTTTACTGGTGCATCTAAATAATCGAAAGCATTTTCCATTAAAATTGAAGCGATTTCACTGCCGATTGAGGCAAATGGAAAACCTTCTTCTACCGTTACGCAACGGCTGGTTTTTTTAACTGAATTAACAATTGTTTCGCGGTCAATTGGGCGAATAGTGCGAAGGTCGATTACTTCGGCACTAATACCTTCTTTTGCCAGCTCTTCTGCGGCTTCAAGAGCAAATTTAACCACCAAAGAAAAGCCGATAATTGTTACATCGCTGCCTTCGCGAAGCACGGCAGCTTTGCCGATTTCAACAATATGATCTTCGTCATATTCTTCTTCAAAAGACATGCCGTAAGTGATTTCATTTTCTAAAAACACTACCGGATTTGGATCGCGAATTGCAGCTTTAAGTAAGCCTTTGCAATCAGCAGCTGAGTAAGGAGCTACAACTTTTAATCCAGGAATTGCGCCGTACCAAGCAGCGTAACATTGTGAGTGTTGAGCGCCAACGCGAGAAGCCGCGCCATTTGGGCCACGAAACACGATTGGGCATTGAACTTGTCCACCCGACATGTAGCCGGTTTTAGCGGCAGAGTTAATGATTTGGTCAATTGCCTGCATGGCAAAGTTGAAAGTCATAAATTCAACAACTGGTTTTAATCCGGTAAAAGCCGCACCAATTGCAATCCCAGCAAAACCTTGCTCGGTGATTGGGGTGTCGATTACGCGCTTTTCGCCAAATTCAGCAAGCAAGCCTTGGGTGATTTTGTAAGCGCCATTATACTCGGCAACTTCTTCGCCCATGACGAAAACTTCTGGATTGGTTCTCATTTCTTCAGCCATTGCCTCACGCAGAGCTTCGCGAACGGTAATTTTTCTAAGCATGTCTAGTTGTAAATTTCAGTTAAAAGCTCGGATTCATCCGGCTCTGGAGAGTTTTTGGCAAATTCTACGATTTCGTTAACTTCATTTTTAACTGAGTCGTCAATTTTTTTGATTTCAGCTTCACTAGCAATTTTATTTTTTTCGATGTGGATGCGCAGAGAGTCGATTGGATCTAAATCTTTTTTGTCGTTTAATTCTTCTTTGCTGCGGTAGGTGGCGGGATCAGACATTGAATGTCCGCGATAACGGTAAGTGTCCATTTCCAGAATCATCGGACCGTTGCCAGAGCGTACGAAATCGACACATTTTTGGGCGTCACGAATCACATCAAAAACATCCATCCCGTTAATTTTTACTCCGGGAATATTGAAGCCAATACCACGCTTATGCAGCTGGTCAATTGAAGAAGAGCGAGCAAGAGAAGTTCCCATCGCGTAATGGTTATTTTCAATGATGAAAAGAACCGGCAGATTCCACAATTTGGCCATGTTGAAAGATTCGTAAACTTGGCCTTGATGCGCCGCGCCGTCGCCGAAATAGCAGTAAGTAACATTTTCATTGCCGCGATATTTATCAGAAAATGCAAGTCCGGCGCCAATTGGCACAGAAGCACCGACGATGCCGTGGCCACCGTAAAAATGTTTTTCTAAATCAAATAAATGCATCGAGCCGCCTTTGCCTTTAGAAGATCCGTCGCGGCGCCCTAAAAGTTCGGCCATAATTTTTTTTGGGTCAGAGCCAACTGAAATCATGTGGCCGTGATCGCGGTAAGTTGTAATTACTTTGTCGCCATCTTTCATGGTGGCGCGCATGCCGGTGGCGATTGCTTCTTGACCGATGTAAAGGTGGCAAAATCCAGCGATCAATCCCATGCCATAAAGTTGTCCGGCTTTTTCTTCAAAGCGACGGATCAAAAGCATTTCGCGGTAAAATTCGAGTAGCTCTTTTTTGGAAAATTCTTTTTCTTTAGAAAGGTTGTGCGACAGCTTGACGTCAGATTTTTTGACCATTTTTTTGAGGGGTAGGTTGAGTCCAGAAATGAAGGTTAGGACTTGTAATTTGGGCAAAATAAAAAGTCAAACCGAGGGGTTTTTTAGCTATTTTCCAAAAGACCCAAGAATCATTTTGGTAACTAAGCCGTTTAAAGTAGCAACCATTGCTGGTCCAAATTTAATCACGCCAATCGAAAGCACGACCAGCATTGAAATCATCAGCAAATATTTAGCGCAATTCTCCATGAAAAGTTTTTTCAACATTTCAGTTTGATCTTGTCCGGCGGCTTTGTTGCGTGACGCTTTTTTGGCTTCTTCTAATTTTTCTTCATCAGTCATTTCATCTTCGGGGCTTTCGCCCTCTTTTTCTTTTTCTTGTCCAGGTTGCAAATTTTTTGCGGCAGCGGCATTGAGCTTTTTGGCTAAAGTTTTTTTGCTAGATTTTTCGCTGATTTGCTTTTTCATAAAAACAGAAAGCGATTCTTTGGTTTTTTCTGACATGGTTCGAATTTTGTTGAAGATAGAAGGAAGATAGGCGCTAAATTCTAATAATTGAAAAAACAAAAACTCAAGTGATTGAAGCTTTTCTGGTTAATCCTTTTTTTGCCATAATTTTGATCGCAATTTCTTCGTCGCTACTGGGCGTTTTTGTTTTGTGGAAAAAATTATCTTATTTCGGCGACGCCTTGTCGCACTCAATTTTGCTCGGGTTAGTTTTGGGTGCGATTGGTGAATTGAATCAAATTTCTGCGATTATTTTTTTCGCCTGCGTTTTCGCATTTTTGGTGCGCTTGATTTCACAAAATCGCTATTTTTCAAAAGACGTAATCGTGATGATTTTGTCTTATTTTTGCGTGGCCACGTCATTGATTCTAAATGATCTGTGGCTAAAAAACTTCTCTTTTACTTCTTACATTTTTGGTGATGTTCTAACGGTGGTAAACCTTGATATCTGGGCGCTTGCCATAATTACCTTGGTCACAATTTTCTACGTTATTTTCGCCTTCAAAAAACTTTTACTAATTAATGCCAGTCAAGATTTAGCACAAATTGAGGGCGTTAAAATTGAGCTGTGGAATTTGTCTTTTTTAATTTTGCTTTCAGTTTCAATCGCCTTGTCGGCGCGTATTGTTGGTGTATTTTTAATGACGGCCCTTTTGATTTTGCCAGCAGCAATTGCGCGAATTTTTTCAAGTACAGCCAAGCAGATGATGATGCTAAGCCCCCTAGTTGCAATATTGATTGCGGCGCTTTCATTCAAGGCTGCAACAATTTACGATTTAACAATTAGCCCAGCAATTGTGGTAATTTTTTCGCTGATTTTTATCGGCAGCTTGGGCTTCAAAAAAATTTTTTTTAAATGACAAATCTCAACAAAAAAACCGCCGTAGTTTTATTTAATTTAGGTGGCCCTGACGCACCAACTTCAGTTAAGCCTTTTCTTTTTAATTTATTTAACGACCACGCCATTATTGGGTTGCCGCAGCCATTTCGTTATTTTTTAGCAAAATTGATTTCGTCAAAAAGAGAGAAAAAGGCGCAAGCAATTTACGCGCAAATTGGCGGCAAATCACCGCTTTTGGATTTTACCCTAGCTCAGGCTTATGAGCTGGAAAAAGAATTATCATTTTCGGGAAACTTTAAAGTTTTTGTTGCGATGCGCTACTGGAAGCCTTTTGCCGAAGAGGCGGTTGAAGAAGTTAGAAAATATGATCCCGATCAATTAATTTTACTGCCGCTTTATCCCCAATTTTCTAGTGCCACTTCTGAATCTTCGATTGATGATTTTGTTGAAAAGTTCAAGATTTCCCGCAAAAAATCAGAAAAAAATATAGCGACAAAAATAGTGTGCTGTTATCCCACTGAGCCTGATTTCATCAAGTCGCACGGCTTTTTGATTAAGCAAACAATTTTGAAATCAAGTGCTGATTTTACGAAATTTCGTTTTTTATTTTCGGCACATGGTTTGCCACAAAAACTAATTGATCGCGGCGATCCTTATGTTTTTCAAGTTGCCGAAACTACCAAAAAAATCGTCGAAAACTTAGCAGAAATTTGCGCGGTTAAAGAAGAAGAAATTAATTTTCAAATTTGCTACCAGTCAAAAGTAGGGCCATTGCAATGGACTTCGCCGAGTTTAGATCAAGAAATAAAAAGAGCGGCTTTGGATAAAAAAATTCCGGTGATTGTGCCGGTTGCTTTTGTGTCAGAACATTCAGAAACTTTAGTTGAACTCGACATCGATTACAAAGAATTGGCGCACAAATTTGGCATTGAAGAATATCTGCGCGTGCCGGCATTAAACATGGATGGGCACTTTATTAAGAGCTTGGTTGCGATTTGTAAAAAAGTTGATGCTAGTGACGATTTGGGATTTTTTTCTGGACCAGTGCCTGCAAGAATTTGCCCGAAAAAAATGAAGCTCTGCATTAATCCAAATAGCTGCGATGCATGATTCTTATTGATTTGGAGACAAAGAGCAAAAAATGGAATGAAGAAAAAAACATCGAAGAACTGGTCGAAAAAATCTGCCAAAAAATTATTCCGCTCACCGATTTAAAAAAACTTTTGACTAAAAATTTCACGCTGGAAATTGCGGTTTCTCTGGTTTCAGACGCGCAGATTAAAAAAATAAATCAGCAATTTCGTGACAAAAATAAGGCCACCGATGTTTTGTCATTTTCTAATTTGGATGAAAATTTAATTCGCCAGATCGGTTTAAAAAAAGCGATTGGGGCTTGTAACTATTTGCTTTTGGGCGACATTGTTATTGCTTACGAAACAGTCAAAAAAGAATCCCTTGCACAAAAAAAGAAATTTCATGAGCATTTGACGCACTTGATTTTGCACAGTATTTTGCACTTGATCGGCTTTGACCACGAAGATGAAAAGATGGCAAAAATCATGGAAAATCTCGAAATAAAAATTTTGAAAACGCTAAAAATTCAAAATCCCTATCAACAAAATCACTAATCAATGGAAGGCTCGTCGAAGAAGAAGGCTCGCGCTGTTAAAGGCAAATCTCGTTTTAAAAAATTATTAAGCTTTTTCCTTAATCTCTTTGGCAAAAAAACCAAAAAGTCATTTTTTTCCGTTATTTCGCACTTGTTAGAAGATTATGAAAAAGAAGGTTTGATTAGCGCTGAAGAGAAAAAAATGTTCAAAAATATTGCATCTTTTGGCGACAAAAAAGTTTGCAATGTGATGACCCCAAGAGCTGATTTGATTGCGATTAAGCACAATGCCACACTCGAAGAAGTTAAAAAAATTATCACAACTGACGGACATACCAGGCTTCCGGTTTTTAAAGAAGATCTCGACGAAATTATTGGCTTTATTCACAGCAAAGATCTGGCGAAGTTTCTTTGTAAAGAAGATCAGCAATTTAGCGTGGCGAAAGTTTTGCGTAAAATTTTATTCGTTCCTGGTTCAATGAAATTACTTGAAGTAATGCGCCGCATGCGTTTGGCGCAAGTTCATGTGGCGATTGTTTTGGATGAATTTGGTGGCGTTGACGGTTTTGTGACGATTGAAAATTTAATGGAACAAATTGTTGGCGACATTGAAGACGAGCATGATTTGCCATCGGACAGCCTTTCTTTTCGAGTCAAAAAAATTAACGACAAAGTTTTTCAATTTGGCGGACGAGTTGATATTGAGAAAGTCGAAGAGATTTTGCAGATCAAAATTAAGCAAGATGATGACGAGTTTCACACCATCGGCGGCTTAGTTATGGCGCTGTTCAAGCGTGTTCCTGAAATTGATGAAGAAATTGAGAAATACGGATTAAATTTTAAAATTATTGATGCCGATAGTCGCTCGATGAAGTTGGTAGAAATTTCAATTTTAGATAAAAGCTAGATGCGAGATTACAGTCAAAATTCACAAAAAGTTTTTCCAATAATTGATTTGGGTGATTTTGTGTTGCGTGAAAAATGCGACGCCGATGTTGAAGATTTTTTTGCTTATTACGCCGATCCCGAAGTTAATAAATTTATTTTATGCGAGATTCCGCATGATTTAGAAAGTGCTAGAAGAGAGTTGCATTATTGGCGCAACGTCTTTTACCAAAATGACGGAATCTACTTTGCTATCGGCGATAAAGCGACTGGTCGCATGATTGGTTCAATTGGCCTTACCAGTTACAATGCTTACCAAAGTAGAATTGAAATTAGTTACGATTTGGCCTGCGCATATTGGGGTCGGGGCATTATGACCAATGCGATTAAAGCAGTGTTAAAATATGCTTTTGAAAATTTTTATTACGGTCGTGTCAATAGAATTGAGGCTTTTGCTTCAACAAATAATGAAACTTCAAAACATCTTTTGTTAAAAACCGGATTTGTTTTGGAGGGTATTTTGCGCCAACATCGTTACCATCGCGGGGCCTATGTTGATGTTTGCGCGTTCAGTATGCTTAAAAGTGATTTTGTGCTTTTGCGCTAGAATAAGAAAATTTAATTTGACTTCTAGCTTTTGCTAACTTTAATGCGCCGCCTCTTTTCCCGCTTGTGTTCCCAAATATTTTTATAAATTCAGCTTAATTCGAAGAAGGATATTCTATGCTTAAAACTTACGTCGCTAAACCTAGCGAAATTGAAAGAAAATGGTGGTTGATTGATGCCGAGGGACTAGTTCTGGGTAGAGTTGCTACGATTGTTGCTAATTTGCTTCGCGGTAAACATAAAGCAACATTCACACCGAATCTTGATTGCGGTGATCACGTTGTGATCATTAATGCTGAGAAAGTAAAATTGACCGGCAAAAAATATGCCGAGAAAAAATACTATTGGCACACTGGCCACCCAGGTGGAATCAAAGAAAGAACAGCTCGCGAAATCATTGAAGGAAAATTTCCTGAAAGAATTTTGGAAAGTGCAGTTTCTCGCATGATTTCTCGCGGACCATTGCAGCGCGATATTATGACTAAATTGCGTATCTTCAAAGGCGCAGTACATAATCATCAAGCACAAAACCCACAAGTTTTGGACATTGCTTCAAAGAATCGCAAAAATACAAAAACTAACTAATCAAAACTATGTCTTCAGTTGTAAAAGAAAAAATCATCGAAGTTAAAGAAATTCCAGCTGGAATTGCCGCTCTTCCAAGAGAGCGTAAAGTTGACGCTCAAGGGCGCGCTTACGGAACTGGCAAAAGAAAAAATGCTGCGGCGCGCGTTTGGATCAAAAAAGGAACTGGCAAAGTTACGGTTAATGATCGCGATGCTAAGATTTATCTTGGCAGAGAAATCTTGTTCAACATTGCAGTGGCTCCTTTTGGAACTACCAAAAATGAAAATAAATTTGATGTTATTGCCACAATTGCTGGCGGCGGAAAATCAGGACAAGCTGGCGCCTTGGCACATGGGATCAGTAAAGCACTAGTTGCATTTGACCCAACAACTCACAAGTCACTTCGTGATGGCGGGTTCTTAACTCGTGACTCACGTGTGGTTGAGCGTAAGAAATATGGCTTGAAAAAAGCTCGTAAAGCTCAGACTTACCGTAAGAGATAATTCGTATGGGCGACCCAGTTTGGGTCGCCTTTACTTTTTATAGAGATGAAAAAATCCCCCCCAAAGAAAACAGATTTACCAAAAATCCTCATTGCCTCCGATCACGCCGGATTCGCTTTAAAACAATTTCTCATCGAAGAATTAAAAAAATTACAATTTGAGATTTTAGATCTCGGTTGCGACTCAGCTGAAAAATCGGTGGATTATCCCGATTACGCCCAAAAACTTTCTAAAAAAATTACCAAAAAGAATCAGCTTCAGGGTATTTTAATTTGCGGTTCAGGCATTGGCATTTCAATTGCCGCTAATCGTTTTAAACATATCAGAGCGGCGCTTTGTCATGATGTAAAAGCAACAAAATTGGCGCGCGCTCATAATGATGCCAATGTGCTTTGTCTTGGTGCGCGAGTAATTACAAACAAATCTGCGCTTTCGATTGTGAAAGCTTTTTTTTCCACTGAATTTGAAGGCGCAAGACATGCAGCAAGAATTGCCAAACTCTCCAAATAATCGTTTAATTCGCAGTTTCGGACGCGTTAAAAGTCGTAAATTTTCTGGTCACAAAACCACGCTGCTTGAAGATTTATTGCCGCGTTACGAGATCGAAAGCTTCGCATCTCTCTCACAAAAAACCTGCCTTGAAATCGGTTTTGGTTTTGGTGATTTTCTTTTTGAAAAAGCTAAAACAAATCCCGACACTTTCTTTTTTGGCGCCGAGCCACATGTCAACGGAGTGGCAAATTTACTAGCTAAACTTGAAGCCGAGCCACTGCCAAATTTAAAAGTTTCGCGCGAAGATGTGCGACTTCTGCTTGCGAAATTTCCTGATAAAAATTTTGACCAAATCTTTATTTTATTTCCCGATCCTTGGCCAAAATTTCGTCATTTTAAACGCCGCTTAATCACTGCAGAATTTTTAGATGAAGTTTTATCGCCAAAAATGAAATCTGGCGCCAATCTTACAATTGCAACCGATCACGACTCTTACAAAACTTGGATTTTATGCGAAATTTCGCGCAGTAAGAAATTTTTGTGGGAAGCTAATTCCAAAAAAGATTGGCAAAATTTTCCAGCCAATTGGGTGACAACAAAATATCAAAAGAAGGCTGGGGTCGAAGGTCGCGTTTCGGTAATTTTTAATTTAAGTCACAATGTCTGATCTCTTAAAAATTTTACCAAAAGTGCGCGGAATTTATCGCGAAAACGCTGAATTAAAAAGTTGGTTTGATGTTGGTGGCAAAGCCGAAATTATGTTTCGCCCAGCCGACATTGCAGATTTACAAGATTTTTTAAAAAATTATCCGAAGGAAATCCCAATTAATATTTTGGGTGCCGCCTCAAACGTAATCATTCGTGATGAAGGTGTAAAAGGTGTCGTAATTAGGCTTGGCGGCGAGTTTGCCAAAACTTCTTGTGACGGTGAATTTATTAAAGCGGGGGCCGCAACTTTATGCGGTAATGTTGCTTTATTTTCTAAAAACGAAGCCTTGGCCGAATTAGAATTTTTAAGCGGAATTCCGGGATCAATCGGTGGCGCAATCGCCATGAATGGTGGATGTTACGGCTCCGAGATGGCGCAAATTTTAGTCAGTGCCAAGGCGCTCGATTTTGAAGGAAATTTAATCGAATTAAAAAATTCTGATTTCGGATTTTATTATCGCGGCAATAAAATTTCTAAAAATTTTATTTTTGTCGAAGCCTTGCTTAAAGGTAAAAAATCCACTGTAGAAATTGTCGCCGAAAAAATTGCTGAGCTAAATCAACAGCGCGAAAAAGCGCAGCCAATTCGTGCCAAAACTGGCGGCAGCACATTTAAAAATCCTGAAAATCTAAAAGCTTGGCAGTTAATTGACGAAGCGGGATGTCGCGGTATGACTAATGGAGATGCCCAAATTTCTGAGAAGCATTGCAACTTTATGATTAATCAAAAAAGCGCTTCAGCGCAGGATTTAATTGATTTGGGAAATAAGGTAAAAAAATTGGTCAAAGAAAAATCTGGGGTCAATTTGGAATGGGAAATAAAAATCATAGGCTGATAAAAATTCCCTGTTGCAATTTTAAAACAACTTCGACAAGGTGCGCCCCGCCTTACAAATCATTAGATTTTTGGATTCTACTCTCTTTTAAACAAAATTAAAAACTATGAAAAAACTTTCTTCTTTTTTGGTGAAAGCAGCTCTTCTGTCTTTTATCTTTTTAGCAGTTGCCCCGGCGATTGTACCGGTTTTGTCATCTGACGCTTTTGCTGCAACTGCTCCTAATGATGTTAACTCTAACGTTCTTGTTTACACCATGTGTAACGCACTTAAAATTGTTACTGGTAACGGCGGTAAAGCTTTCGCGGCTTTTGCAATTATCTCAGTTGGTATCGGTTTCTTCACAGGTAAAGTTTCTTGGGGTTTGATGATCGGTGTTGCAATGGGTATTGCTGCAATGTTTGGCGCTCCAACAATCGTAGCCGCCATCTCTGGTGAAGGCGCTTACAACTGTATATAATTTTATTACTTCTCACAAATGTCTAGAAAATGCGAATTACTTTCTGTTGGCGTGATGAGTGGAAACAAGGTTTCTCACTCTAACCGCAAAACAAGAAGAAGATTTTTACCAAATTTAAAAACACTCTCTTTCAAGAGCGAAACTCTTGGAGCAGATATCTCTCTAAAGATTGCCGCTTCAACTCTTAGAACAGTTAATAAGTTCGGAAATATTGATAATTTTTTGGTAAATTATCGTTACTCTAAGCTTACTGAATCTGCTCAAAAACTTAGAAGACAAATCAAGAAAAAATTGATCAAGTCTGGCACTCTAAGCGAAGTGCAAACAGTTAAAGAAAAGAAAGCCCCAATCAAAGCAAAAGTAGTTAAAGCTGCTGCTTAAAGATCGCTTTCTGGTACAAATTTAAAAAGCCGACTCTTCTAAAAAGAAGGGCCGGCTTTTTTGTGTTTGGGGTTAAAGTAGTCATAGGTCCCTGAGCAAAGCACGTAGTGCGTCGTCGAAGGGCCTGAAACTAGGTGTTCCGGCCCTTCGACGACGCACTACGTGCTTTGCTCAGGGACCTATAGAGTTAGGGGGGAGAGTTACAACATCTTCGCCATGTAGTAATTATCTACAAATTCATCTTCGCGGTTTAAGAGGTTTTTTTGCACACCTTCAATAACAAAGCCGAAAGAAATTGCGCGTTTATTATCCACTTCAGCGCCGAGCTCAATTTTGGTAAAGCCTTCGGTGTGCAAAGAAGAAAAGATTTCTTGGAAAAAAATTGTGCCTAGGCCTTTTCTCTGTTCGAGAGATTGATTAATCGCTAATTTATCCAGATAGGCGATGTGTTTTATGCGGTGGGTGCCTGTGCTAATTACTACTAAGCCTAGCACTTCATCTTCATCCCTCCAAAGATGCAGGAGGTTAAAAATATCACGCCATATTTCTTGAAAATCATCCTTACTGAGCACCGGATAATTTATGAAAGGATTAACCGCCTCATACATCAAAATATCGTAAACCTTATTGAAATCTTATTCTGCGGCTTGCGATATTTTGATTTTTTGTATTATTTTCTCAGCCTTTTAAAGCCGGCTTCTAGGTCAGATTTCAAATCTTCGATATCTTCCAAGCCAATATTGATTCTAAGGCAAGTCTTGTCGCCATAAGGCCATTTGGTGACGCTTCTGACATGGGTTGCATCAATTGGAAGAATCAGTGATTCGTAGCCACCCCAAGAATAGCCCATGCTGTAATAGTGAAGTTTATCAACCATTCGAGCCAGAGATTCGTTGGAATATTTGCGATCCAAGATAATCGTGAATAAGCCAGCAGCACCAGTGAAATCACGTTTCCACAGCTTGTGACCAGCGTCTGATTCTAAAGCTGGATAAAGAATTTTCGAAACTTCCGATCTTGATTCAAGCCACTGTGCTAATTCAAGCGCTGTTTTGGCGCAGTGATCCATACGAATTTTGGAAGTGCGAAGACCGCGTTGCACCATGTAAGAAGAAAATGGAGCAGCAGTTACAGCCATATATCTAAAAGCTTCATACATCACGCGAAAATCTTTTTCTTGAACGGTAATTGCGCCCATCATCACGTCGGAATGTCCGTTGATATATTTGGTAAGTGCCGTCACCACAACATCAGCGCCATGTTCAAGTGGTTTAAAGTAAATGCCACTAGCCCAAGAGTTATCAACAATTGTTGTGACGCCATGTTTTTTAGCCACTTTGCAAATCGCCGCAACGTCTTGCACTTCAAAGCTTAGAGAGCCAGGGCTTTCCATGAAAATCACTTTAGTATTTTTCTTGATCAGTTTTTTAATATCTTCGCCAATCAATGGATCGTAGTAAGTGGTTTCGATGCCCAGTTTTTTCAAAAATTTATCAGCAAAACTGCGAGTTGGAGAGTAAACATTATCAACCAATAACATATGGTCGCCTTGCTTTAAAAAAGCGACTAAAGCGGTGTTAATTGCCGCAGCTCCAGAAGAAGTTACGAAAGAATTATATCCGCCATCGATTTCGGCGATGGCTTTTTCTAGAGCGAAATTGGTTTGGGTGCCGTAGCGACCATATTTTAATTCGTAAGGCTCAACTAAATCATTGTTGGAATAGCCGCGCTCAGCGTAAATCAAGTCTTTTAGCGTTGGAAAAACGATGGTTGAGGTTTGATAAATCGGCGGATTAACCATCCAGCCTTGCTCTTTTGGATTGCGTCCCGCGTGAACAACGCGAGTGGCTTCGTGCATTTTTTTATCCATTTTTACCTCGATTAAAATTACGCAATTAATGGTCCTAAGTTTTTGCCTGCCAAAATATGCACATGAAAATGTGACACGCTTTGATTGGCATCTAAGCCCACATTTGAAATCAAGCGAAAGCCCGATTTTTTGGCTCCCGCCAGCTTTACAACTTCGTCAACTTTTTGAAAAAAGTGGGAAATTTCTTCTGATTTTGCCTTTGAGGCAAAATCAGAAAAATCTAAATATTCACCTTTTGGAATTACTAAAACGTGAAGTGGAGCAGTTTTTGAAATATCGTGAAAGGCTAAAACTTTTTCGTCTTCGTAAACTTTTTGCGCCGGAATTTCGCCGCGAATAATTTTAGCAAAAACGTTGTTTGAGTCGTAAATCATAGATTATTTTTTCTCAGCGTCAGCAGCAACGCGAACTTTTAGCATAACATCTGGTTCAATAACTTTACCGTCACGTCCAGCGCCTTTTTTGATTTTATCGACGAACTCCATGCCTTTAATCACGCGTCCCCAAACACTATATTGATTATCCAAAAATCTTGAATCGCTAGTCACAATAAAAAATTGGCTATTGGCGCTGTTTGGAGCAGAAGAGCGGGCCATTGAAAGAGTGCCGCGAATGTGTGGTTCATCAGAAAATTCAGCTCTTAAATCTTGCAATTTGCTGCCGCCCATGCCGGTGCCTGTAGGATCGCCAGTTTGCGCCATGAAGCCGTCAATTACGCGGTGAAAAACAATGCCGTCATAAAACTTTTGGCGAGCTAATGTTTTAATGCGCTCAACATGTTGCGGGGCAATTTGTGGTAGCAATTCAATTACTACGCGACCATATTTAAGGTCGATATAAAGAGTGTTTTCCAAATCGTTTTTTGTGCTTGCTTTAGCAGCAGAAGCTTGACTCATGGTAGAAAAAATTAAGGTTACGAAAGTTAGAATTTTAAAAAGATTTTTCATAAATTTATACGGGTTGGGGTTGTTTTTTTAAGGAATGTGGGCGGTTTTTAGGTGGCGATAAAATTTTTTCAAGCGACAGATTTTTAGAATTTTTTATTCAGTTCAAAAATCACTCTAAAAAGAAATGATTGACAAACAGATCGCCAAAAATAAGTTGCGCGACCTTTTTTAAAGCTGTTCTCATTTTTAAATCTCTTATGTTTGCTATTATCGAAACTGGCGGAAAGCAATATCGCGTTTGCGCCAATGAAAAAATTATTGTTGAAAAACTTATCGGCGAAGCCGGTTCAAAAGTTACAATAGACAAAGTTTTGTTAGTTAAGTCTGATGCAGGTGAAATCTCTTTCGGCAGCCCTCTGGTTTCCGGTGCAAAGGTTGAAGCTGAAATCGTAAAAACTTTCAAAGACGACAAAGTTATTATCTTCAAAAAAAGAAGAAGACAAAACTCTCGCAGAAAACAAGGTCATCGTCAGCAACAAACATTGCTGAAAATTTTATCAATTAAGGCGTAGCCGTACGGGGCTTGGGCTTGTTCCCAAAGTTTCTGTATAATTATCAGGAGAAACCATGGCATCGAAGAAAGCTGGTGGTAGTTCGAGAAACGGCCGTGATTCGGCTGGTAGAAGACTTGGAGTTAAAAAATACGGTGGTCAAGCAGTAATCGCAGGCAACATCATTGTTCGCCAAAGAGGAACTCAATGGCATCCAAGAAAAAATGTTGGCATTGGCAAAGATCACACGATTTTTGCTAAAATTGCTGGCATCGTGACTTTTGTAAAATCAGCTCACAATAAAAGAACTTTCATCGACGTAGTTGCTGCAAGTTAGTTCTAAAGATCTTCCAAAGTCCGATTAGCCAAATCGGACTTTCTCTTTTTATATGCGGATATGGCGAAATTGGCAGACGCACTAGACTTAGGATCTAGCGCCGCAAGGCATGTGGGTTCAAGTCCCTCTATCCGCACCATCCTTCGCTCTTACGAGCTTCGGATAGCAGGCCCGCTTTAGCTGAAATGTCAGGCCAGAGAGTGTTAGAGTGAAGGATGCCCTCCGTAGCCTGAATAGCGAAGTAGGGTTCTCGAGACAATCTCGATACAAGGCGCAAATTTACTTCCCCAGTAGCTTTGTAAATAGCTTTGTAAATTTACCAAACTCCCCTCTTTTTTTTCCAAAAAAATCAGCAATTTTTTTTCACAATTTTGCCACGAACAGATTGCTATTTTTCATCACTTCTTTTTAAATTCGCGCCTCATTTTTTCTTCGAAAAAAGATCACTAAAGTTCATTTTGCGTATCTGACCGCAAGCTTATTTCAATCCTTACAAATCAAGGCTTTATCAATGGAAATACAAATCAAAAATACCTTCGACAAAAAACTTAAAAAAGATTTTCACGTCGTAATTCCTCGTCAATTAATCGAGACAAAAGTTAACGATTATATCGAGAAAGTTCGTGGCAATTTTTCACTAAAAGGTTTCCGCAAAGGACAAGTTCCTGCTGCGGTGATTAAAGAAAAATACGAAGCCTCAATCATGGCTGATGAATCAGACAAAATCATCAATGACGCGGTTAAAAAAATCGTTACCGACAACAATATCAAACTGGCGCTTACGCCAAAAATCGACATCAAAACTTTTGAGGCTGGTAAAGATGTTGAGTTCACAGCGGTAATGGAACTTTACCCGCAAGTGCCGGAAGTGGAATTAAACAAAATCAAAGTCATCAAAAGAGATTCAGAAATTTCTGCTGCTGACCTCGATGAATCCTTAACAAAATTGTTAAAATTTTATCGTAAATGGAATCCAAAGGCAGCGTCTGAAAAAGCCAAATTGGGCGACTCAGTTAACATCGATTATTTAGGCAGAATTGACAAAGTAGAATTCGAAGGAGGCGCTGCCAAAGGTTATCAGCTAGAGCTTGGTAGTAAAAGCTTCATCGATGATTTTGAAGAGCAGCTTGTGGGTAAAAAAGCCGGCGACGAAGTTCGCGTAAAAGTGAAATTTCCTAAAGAATATCAAAAAGAAGAATTCGCTGGAAAAGCCGCTGAATTTGAAGTTAAAATCAACGATGTTTTAGCTGCTGAAATGCCAGAAATTAACGAAGAATTTATCAAAAATAATTTCGGACTAGAAAGCAAAGCTAAGCTTGAAGAAGCAGTGAAAAAGCAAATTGCCGACAATTACCAAAGCATAGAACGCAACTTATTCAAAAAAGAACTTTTCGATTTCTTGAATAAAAAACATGATTTCGAATTGCCAGCAGGTCTTGTTGAAGAGCAGCTTGCCAACCTTTGGGCTGAAACTGAAGAAGAGCTAAAAACCAATCCAAATAAATTCAAAAACGACAAAGAAAAAGAAAAAGCCAAAGAGAAAAAACGCGAAATTGCCCAGCGCATGATCCGTTGCGGAATGATCCTTTCTGACTTGGCGCAAAAAAATAAAGTTGAAGTTACTAACGACGATTTGAACCAAGAAATCGGCAAAATCTTGGCGCGCTTCCCAAACCAAGAAAAAGCCGTCCTTGATTACTACCAAAAAAATGCGAGCGCGGTACAACAGCTTCGTGGCTCAATCATTGAAGAAAAAACTATCGATTTCATCTTGAGCAATTCTGGACTGGAAAAGAAAAAAGTTTCGCTAAAAGAGCTGGATAAGCTTTGGCAAAAAGCCAGCGAAGTTGAATAAATAAATATCTCGTCATCCTCGAATTTTTTAGGATGACGAGTCTCGCCGCACTAATCGATCACAAGCACTAATTAATCTTAATAAATTTTTTTATGACTCACTTCCTAGACGCTCTAAAATTAGTCACTTTTGCAATCCACAAAGAAGGCTACAAATTCATCATCATCTTCGCTTTAGTAACCGCGCTTCTTGCCATGTTAAGCAACACTCTCGGCTTAATCGGACTTGTCGCAACTTTGTGGTGCGTATTTTTCTTCCGTGATCCCGAAAGAGTTATGCCAGTTGAAGAAAATGTGATCATCAGCCCAGCGGATGGTGTTGTTACTCGCGTTGATTACTTAGTTGAAGCCCCAGACGACTTGGGCTACGGCAATAAAAAATTCAACAAAATCACCGTGTTTTTAAACGTATTTAACGTTCACGTAAACCGTGTTCCTGTAAGCGGCACCGTAACAAAAGTTAGTTACAAACCTGGTAAATTTTTGAGTGCCAATGCTGATGAAGCCAGTGCCGAAAATGAAAGAAATTCAGTGATTGTAAAAACTGCTAATGGCACCGAAATAATCTTTGTACAAATCGCCGGATTAGTGGCGCGTCGTATCGTTTCTGAAATCAAAGAAGGCCAAGAAGTTACGATGGGTGATCGCTACGGCATTATTCGTTTTGGCAGCCGCGCTGACATTTATTTGCCGGAAGATGTTTCGATCAAATCTTTGATTGGTCAAACCATGATCGGCGGCGAAACTATTATTGCGAAATTGAACTAATTTTTTAAAAAACATGCGTTCTCCAAATATTGCAAAACTAGCTTCAAAGCGCGAAGAAGCTAGAATCGGCGGCGGTCAAAAAAGAATCGACCTGCAGCATTCAAAAGGAAAATTAACCGCTCGCGAAAGAATCGAGGTTCTTTTGGATCCCGATTCTTTCGAAGAATATGGTCTTTACGTTGAACATCGCTGCACCGATTTTGACATGGATGACAAAAAGCATCCCGGTGATGGCGTCGTTACAGGTCAAGGCACCATCAATGGCCGCCTCGTTTTTGTTTATAGTCAAGATTTCACCGTAATGGGCGGATCTTTGGGTGAAGCTCACGCCAAAAAAATCTGCCAAGTTTTAGATCGCGCCATGCAAGTGGGCGCTCCCGTAATTGGCATTAACGATTCGGGCGGAGCCAGAATTCAAGAAGGTGTCGATTCACTCGGTGGCTACGGCGAAATTTTCCAACGAAATATTGACGCCAGTGGCGTGGTTCCGCAAATTTCTCTAATCATGGGGCCCTGCGCGGGGGGTGCGGTTTATTCACCGGCACTAACTGACTTCACAATCATGGTAGAAAATTCTTCTTACATGTTTGTGACGGGTCCAGACGTGGTTAAAACCGTTACTCACGAAAACGTTACTCAAGAAGAATTGGGTGGAGCTTCAGTTCACGGCAGCAAAAGTGGCGTGGCTCACTTAACTTTCAAAAGCGACATTGAAGCGCTTTTGCAAGCGCGTCGTTTGATTAATTTCTTGCCGCTTTCCAACCAAAAGCCATCGCCGCAAATTCCAACTGTTGACGAAGCTGATCGCGTTGACGTTTCGCTAAACACTTTGATTCCAGACAATACCAACCAGCCTTACGACATGTCAGAGCTAGTTGAGAAAATTTTGGACGAAGGTGATTTTTTCGAGATTCACCCCAACTACGCTAAAAATATCATGGTTGGGTTCGGGCGTTTGGAAGGCGAAACTATTGGAATTGTGGCCAACCAGCCAATGCATTTGGCGGGATGTCTCGACATTAAAGCCAGTGAAAAAGCGGCGCGTTTTATTCGCTTTTGTGACGCTTTTAACATTCCGATTTTAACTTTTGTTGACGTTCCAGGATTTTTACCCGGCACCGACCAAGAACATGCTGGCATCATTAAACACGGTGCAAAATTGCTTTACGCTTACGGTGAAGCGACAGTGCCAAAAATCACTGTTGTTACCCGCAAAGCTTACGGCGGTGCATACATTGTAATGAATTCAAAGCACCTAAAAGGTGACGTAAATTACGCTTGGGCTAACGCTGAAATCGCGGTAATGGGCCCTGAAGGTGCGGTTGAAATTATCTTCCGCGAAGATGCGAAAAATCCAGAAAGCAAAGCAAAACGTGTTGCTGAATATCGTGAGAAATTCGCTTCACCTTTTGTTGCAGCATCTCGCGGTTTTATTGACGAAGTGATTCGTCCGCAAAATACTCGCAAAAGAATCTGTGCTTCTTTGCAAATTTTGAAGAATAAAAAAGTAATCAAGCCTTGGAAAAAGCACGACAACTTGCCGATGTAGGTTGAGGGAAAAAAATTAAAAAAAGCCGGTGAGTTTTTAAAAAACTCACCGGCTTTTTTTTGCTTAAAATTTGCTGTTGGTTGCAATTCGCTCTCAGTTTTCACCCCGTCGAATGAAGGGGTCTAATCCTCGAACTCTAAGATCAAATTTTACCTTGCTGACCGGACCCCGTCATTCGACGGTGTGACATCGAGGGAAAAGTTGATGCCGAGAGCGAGAGTGGTGGACTTAAAAGTTGCTTTTTTTGGAGTAATTTGAATTTTGAGCACAGTGCTCAAAATTAACTTTTAACTAGTAAAATCAACTATCTAGCAAAATGACAGTCATTTTAAATCACTACGAAAATCTCTTAGAAAAAGTTCAAAAAATTATTCAAAAAACTGAGCAAGATATTGTTCAAACGGTGAATCGCGAAAAGGTCGAAATGTGTTGGGAGATTGGAAAAATAATCGACGAACATTTGGTGAAAAATAATCGCGCTGATTACGGAAAAAAACTTTTTCAGGCTTTGGCAAAAGACATTTTAATTGTTGAGCGCACCCTCTACCAAATGCGCAACTTCTACAAAGCCTACCCAATTTTACCCAAAAGCGAAAACGGCTTAAACTGGAGTCATTACCGCAATTTGCTTTCGGTAAAAGACGAAGAGAAGCGCAAATATTTAGAAGATTTAACTGCCACCGAAAAACTCGGGGTCAAAAGTTTGCAGCGCGAAATCGCCAAATCAAAACCGCGTGCCAAAAAAATTTACTCTGGTGAAAAATTAGAAGTTACTCGCGGCAAAGTTTTTGCTTACAAATTGGTAAAATTTGCAGATTCGCCCGCAAGATTTGTGGATTGCGGTTTTAAGGTTTTTTCGGAAATAAAAACTGCGCTAAAAATTGACGGAGAAATTATTGAGTCGGTGAAAAAACCTGACGGATTTGCTCTTAAAAAATCGAGCCTCAAGGCAAAAGAAATCTACACTTACAAAGCTTTTTTAGATCGCGTGGTTGACGGCGACACTATTCACGTGACGCTTGATTTGGGGTTTAAAACGCGACACCAAGAAATTTTGCGACTGGCGAAAATTGGTGCCGCAGAACTTGCAACTGCTGCAGGCAAAAGAGCCGCGAAAGCTTTGCAAGAAATTCTCAAAGACGCGCCGTTTTTAGTTATTAAAACCAACAAAACCGACATTTACGGGCGCTACATTGCGGATGTTTTTTTCGGCGAAAAATCGGAAACAGATCCGCAGAAAGTTGCAGATTCTGGAATCTATTTAAACCAACTGCTACTGGAGCGCGGATTGGTTGATTTGTACTAACCGCTCGTCACAATTTTCAAACAATCATCGTAGCTAAAAAGCTTCATCAAGCCTTGATATTTCTGGCTTGCGGCATTTTGTAGCTTCGGGTCATTGTGCAAAATCAGCGCCGCATTTTTGTGAGCGATTTGCAATAAATCTGAATCAAACATCAAATTGGCGATTTTAAATTCAGGAAAGCCACTTTGTTTGGTGCCAACTAACTCGCCGCCGCCGCGCATTTTTAAATCTTCTTCGGCAATAAAAAATCCGTCATTTGATTGGCGCAAAATATTTAAACGTTGGCGTTGATTTGCGCCAAATTTTTCGCCGTAGAGCAAAATGCAAAAAGATTTTTTTTCGGATCTGCCGACGCGTCCGCGCAATTGGTGAAGTTGCGAGAGTCCAAAATTTTCGGCATTTTCAATTAAGATCACGGTTGCATCCGGCACGTCAATTCCAACTTCAATCACCGTGGTTGCGACCAGCAATTTCAACTCTCCGCCTGACTCAGCAAAATCTTTCATTACTTTTTCTTTTTCGCTTTCTTTCATTTTTCCGTGAAGAAGTGCCACGCTTTTTTCGCCGAAAATTTTTGATAAATCGTTAAATTTTTTCTTGGCGCTGACTAAATCAATTTCTTCGTTTTCTTCAATTGCTGGGCAAATCCAGTAAATTTTTTCTCCGCGCAGAAGGGCTCGCTTGATGGCTTGGTGAACCTCATCAATTTTTTTTGCCGACATTACCAGGGTTTCAATTTCTTGACGATTTTTTGGTTTTTCGCCCAAGACAGAAATATCCATGTCGCCGTAGAGACCCATCATCAAGCTGCGCGGAATCGGCGTTGCGCTCATTAGCAAAACATCAACGTCGCTGCCTTTTTCAACCAACCTCAAGCGCTGCATTACACCAAAACGATGTTGCTCGTCAATGATTGCAAGGCCCAAGTTTTTGAATTGCACATCATCTTCTAAAACCGCGTGGGTGGCAATTAGAATGTCGATTTCACCTTTTAATAAATCGTCACAAATTTTGTTTTTTTGTTTTTTTGTGGTGGCTCCCGTTAAAAGTTCAACGCGCATTTCAGTTTTTTCTAAAAGCTTGCGAAAGTAGGTCAAATGCTGTTTGGCAAGCACTGTGGTTGGCGCAATTACGCAAGTTTGTTTGGTTTGCGAAATGGCTTGCAGGCATGAGGCGATTGCGACGATGGTTTTTCCGCTGCCGACGTCTCCTTGCAAAAGTCGCAGCATTTTTTTGCTAGAATTTATTTCGGCAGAAATTTCTGCAATGGCGCGCGCTTGCGAATTTGTTGGTTGAAAAGGCAGCAAGGCAAGAAAGTTTTGAACTAAATCTTGGGCGGGTTTTGTTAGTTTTTTGGTTTTGCCGAGTTGAGTTTTGGCTAGTAAAACTGCGATTTGCCAAGCTAAAAGTTCGTCGTAGGCGAGACGTTTTCGTGAGAGATTTTCTGGCGCGAAATCGCTTTCAGATTTTGGATTGTGCAAATTTTTAAGCGCAGCGCCAAAGCTGGGCCACAGTTGTTTTTGCACCAAGTGCGAGTCGATCCATTCTTCGTTTTTTTCGTCGATTTTTTCTAAAACTTCGCGGATTTTTTGGCTGAGAAATTTTTGCGAAATCGCCGCGCCCAGTGGGTAAATTACGTTAACTTGCGGCAGAGTGGCAATTTGACTGGCTGGTAAAATTTCTTGCGGGTGGGAGATTTGATTGACGTCAGAAATTCTTTGCAAATGCCCGAGAATGGCGATTTCAAAGCCAATTGGCATTTTGGCGATTTGGCTGGGAAATATTTTAAAAAACACCAAAGTAACGTAGCCGCTTGGCGTGTAGCAAACTACTTTGTAGGGCTGGCGCGGGTTTGCGGGTTTAGCGTGCGATTCAACTTTAGCTTTTAAAATTACTAGCGAGTCGTTTGGCGTTTCGAAAAGGCGCGGGCAGATTAAAATTTTTTCGGCGCGTATTGGGCGGTGCAGGAGCAGGTCGAAAATTTTATTTTGGCCAACTAAGCGAACCAAAAATGAGGAGAGGGTGGGGCCGATTCGTTTTAGAGAAGAAAGTGGCAGAAGTAGAAATTGTTGGGTCATTCTTCGCCGCGTTGGCTGCGACGAGCGTCATCGCGTTTCTTGATTGATTCGCGTTTGTCGTAAAGTTTTTTACCTTTGCCGATTCCGACAACCAGCTTGACGGTGTTTTTATTGTTAAAAAACATTCGTAAAGGCACGGCAGCAAAACCTTCCATTTGCATGCGACCGGCAATTTTATTTAGCTGTTTTTTGTGGAGTAAAAGTTTGCGCTGGCGCTTGGGCTCGTGATTAAATTTGTTGGCGCCTTTGTATTCGCTGATGTTGCAATTGATCAAAAAAAGCTCGCCGTGAATTTCGGCGACGTAGGCCTCGCTTAAGTTAACCTTGCCCTCGCGAATTGATTTCACTTCACTGCCAAGCAGCATGATGCCAGCCTCGAACTCTTCTTGGACGGCGTAATTGAAATGTGCTTTGCGGTTGAGGATCTGCATTTGTTTTTAGTAGAGTAGGTAAAAATTTTGGTTTTGTCGGCGCAGGATTTGCCTAAAATTATAAAAATCAAATTTAAGCGAGTAGCTGTTTGGATTCTTAGTTAAGATTAGTATTAAGAAATCTTGGTTTGGGAATGTTTTTGCAAAAGGGTTGGATTTCTTTTTTTGGAGGGGTCGTTCTGTCTGCGAAGAATATTTTTCAACAAAGCATTCTCATAAATTTAATTAAATATTGTTATGCCATACACCCCAATTCATCCACAAATGACAGATAGAGTGATCTGGAGTTTTATCAACTAAGCCGAATTGGCAGAACCATTTAGCTGAGGCGTTCTCGGTGATAAATCTTTCGAGCTCGCGATCAGTTAAATCTTCGAGAAATTGCAGCAACAAGCAAAGAAATATCCGATAAATTCCTTAGCCTTTGTAATCAGAATCTACCTCAAGCCTTTCGAGCTCAAAGCGCACCGAATCCATATTCCACAAATTCAAAAACTTGCGGTAAATGTGAGTGGAAGAAACCAGATCTTCCAAACAGACCATTTCAATTTGTTTTGGTGCAAACGACATTTTTTACTAAATTCTTGTTAAAAATCAGACTAATTCACCAAAAAC
>CANEVP010000004.1 GCA_947442475.1 Rickettsiales bacterium | reverse complement strand
TAGCCGATTCAATTAATGGTGCAATTTTAGCAAATTGCTCTCGAGTAATACTGCTTGGATATTTTTTCTTATTCATGAACCTTCCTTGTTATTGATGACAAAGGATTGGTTCAGGATTTTTAATAAGTCAAAGACTTGGGACGGGTTCTTACTGAATAATCCTTGTCTTCTCAACCACCGGACCTGCTGGGATTGTTGGCTCTTCAATTTTTTTCTCTACCTTCTTATCCACCTTTTTATCCATCACTTCTTTTCCTACTTTTTTGGAGACCAATTTTTCTCCAATTTTTTTCTTCAATTCTTTTTTCTCTTTCTTCTGCTTTTTTTCGCTCTTTTTTGCCGCAGTTTTTTTCACTTTTTTACTCGCCGCTTTCGCAGTTTTTTTTGCCACATGTGATTTAGTTTTGTCTTTAGCATCGGCATCGTGAAAAGGTGGGCTGGACAAAGCTAAAACTGCAATCAAGACTGCAATGATCTTATGATTAAATTTCATATTTTTTTCAGAGAATGGATTGATATCTACAGCAACGTTTTAAAGTTTTGCCTCGGAAAACAAGCAAATAAATTTACCTCAATTTTAATCGAATAAATCATATCTCCAACCTTCGCTTGGATTGCTCTAATTGCCGCCGGAATTTTTGAAGTTGTTTGGGCTTATTTTTTAAAACAATCAGACGGCTTGAGTAAAATTTTTCCGACCATTCTTTTTGTCGCAACTTTAGCCATCAGCATGGTTTTATTAGCCTTGTCGGTAAAAATAATTCCCATCGCCATTGCTTATACAATCTGGACTGGCATTGGCGCGGTGGGCTCTGTTTTAGTTGGCGCGATATTTTTTGGCGAGGCGCTAACTTTTTTAAGCGCAATATTTTTGATGATGATTATTGGCGGGATTGTTGGTCTGAAATTTTTTTCTTAGAAGAGGTCATCTTTTACCTAAAGCTCTGCATTACTGCGATTGCTAAAAATTTTTCTTAACTTCTGCTAAATCTTTCTGAAATTCTGCATTTTGCAAAAGCATGCCCATCAACAGCAAAGCCATTTCTTTTCCGCCCTTCACATCAGTTGGAAAATGCATTCCAACAATCACTCGATGCCAAGCAATTTTTTGGGCGCGAGCGTAAAATTCGTCGCGTTTTTGTGGTAAAATTAATCCCATAACATGCGCTGTAGCAAAACTTCCGCAAGTATGTCCGCTTGGATAAGCTGGGTTTGAATGTGCCTCCACCAAAGCTTTAACTCTTTTATCTAAAATATAGGGACGCTTGGTATTCCAATATTCTTTAGCGCTATCATTGACAACTCGCGAAGTTTCCGCTACGCGATCAAGCAAATTATAAAGCTGCGGAAAACCCTCACGGTTCATTTTTTCATCAACAGTTAAAACCAGTGTTTCCGGAGTGTAGTTTACTTCTTTTGCAGCTTGGATGATTTCACTTGGATCGATATTTTTTTGCAGCTCAATAATTTCAGCAATTTCTTTTTTTGACTCCGCGCTACCTTCCTTATTTGGAGTCGTAAGTAATGTCGGACTAAATGAGTCGGCCGCAAAATAAGGTTTTGCGAATACCGTTTCGCTAATTAAGAAATAAACGAAGAAGAGGATTGGTAATTTTTTATTCATGCTTTTTTATTTTAAATTTTTTGTAACTTTACCTAAATAATAACTTCGCCATCGCTCTGATTTAAAGACCAGAAAAAAAGCAAAAAATCTAGAAAGTTTCAACCACCTACTAGATAAATTTTCAATCGTAACCAAATCCAAAAAACCGCACCGCCCTCTCACTTTTTAAACAAAAAAATATTTTATGAATTTTAAAACTGTAAAGACCTTGGCCTTCGCCTTTGCTATTGCCTCAAGTGCTAGCTTCGCTTTTGCCGCTGACAATGAAACTCTGACCAAAAGCTTCACTTTCCATTACGACAAATATCCGGCAAGCGCTTACAGCAAGCAAGTTGCCGTGATTAACTGGGACAGCGAAGAAGGAATTGCTCGCCTTGAAAGAACAAAATTCAAAGGCGATTTCTACCGTTTGGCACATCACTACAAGCCACAAATTAATCCTGCGGCCTGCGGACAAGCGGCTGCAACTCTTGTGCTTTCAGCGATTTACGAACTTAATCAAATACCATTTCCAGTAATTGAAGAATGGCCAATCACTATCGCTGATAAAAAATATCCGCTACAATATCGTTTGATTAACGAGACTAATTTCTTCAACGAAACTACCGATAAAGTTTTGGACAGAAGATCAATCTCAATGAAAATCACCAAGAAAGACGGCACTTTCGGTGGCGGTTTGGATATTGATGAGTTGCAAAAAATGCTCAAAATACACGCCGTGAAATCGAAATTGGTTAATGTTGATAAATTCAGCGACGACAAACTTTCTGAATTCAGAAGCTTGGTAAAAGAAGTAGTAAATTCTCCAAAAGACTTTTTGGTTTTGAATTATGACCACTCTTATAAAGGCTTAATGGGCGGACATTTCTCACCAGTGGCTGCTTATGATGAGCAATCTGACTCAGTTTTGATTCTTGATGTTGCGGGCCACAGAAACCCGTGGATTTGGGTTAATTTAAGCGACATTTATCACGCGATGAATACTAAGAATTACGCACAAACTGCGTATCGCGGGTATTTGGTTGTAGATAGTAAGTTGGATAAATAATCCCACCCTCGTCATCCTTTGGTGCTTTAGCGCCTGAGGATCTCGAGAGTTCAACTTTGAGACTATCCAAAAAAAGTTGAGCTTAAGAGATCCTCCAATACTTGTGTATTCAAGGATGATGAGAATATTTGGCAGTTCATTTTTTAGATAAATACCTACCAAACATGACCCGCAACCACCGCCCCCAAACCCAAAAAGCCTTTCTCCTTCTCATATTAGTTCTCGGCAGCGTCACCGCCATCGGCCCGCTCACTATCGACATGTATCTACCAGCATTTTCGGCAATCGCTAAAAACTTCGCCGCGTCAGAAAATCTCGTACAACTTTCTCTCACCACTTGCTTTGTCGGCCTTGCTTTCGGGCAATTATTTTACGGGCCTATCATTGATCGCTTCGGCAAAAAATTGCCGCTTTTTGTTGGTTTAGGAATTTTTGTCGCCTCTTCAATTGCCTGCTGCTTTGTTGAAAATATTAATCAGCTGATTCTTTGGCGCTTCTTTCAGGCGCTTGGCGCTTGTGCTTGTCTGGTGATTCCACGCGCCATCGTGCGCGATATTTTTACGCCACAAGAATCAGCTCGGGTTTTTTCGCATTTAATGTTAGTGACTGGACTCGCACCAATTCTTGCTCCAATGCTCGGCAGTTTCGTTTTAGTATTTTTTAGCTGGAAAGCGATTTTCATTTTTCTCACCGCTTTTGGAATTTTGTGCTTGTGGCTTTGTCAGGTCGCAATTCGTCAAACCAAAGGCCCAAATCCTCAAGAAAAAATTTCTGGGGCTTTAAAAAAATATCTCGAAATTTTGCAGGATCGTAATTTTGTGGTCTGCGCCGTCAGCGGTGGATTATGATGGCTGGCCTCTTCTCCTACATAACAGCATCGCCTTTTGCTTATCTCGATTTTTTTGGATTATCTGCCAAAAAATACAGCCTACTTTTTGCAATTAACTCAGTGGGATTTGTCGTAGTTTCCCAAATCAACTCCCAACTTTTGAAAAAAATTTCCATCGAAAAACTTTTGGGAAAAGTTCTATTCGTGCCAGCGTTTGCCGGACTCGCCCTGATTTTTATCGGCTTAAACGAGCCAACTTTTTGGCCCTTCACTTTAATAATTTTTATTTTTTTAGCCAGCATCGGCCCTATTTCTCCAACCGCTACCGCACTTGCGTTGTCACGCCAATCAAAACATAGCGGCTCGGCTTCGGCCTTGCTTGGAACCATTCAATTCACCTTTGCCACCATCGCCTCGCTTTTAATCAGCAAATTGCATGATGGCTCGCTAACCTCGATGACTCTAGTAATTAGCACCTGCGGCATTTTGTCTTGCCTAATTTACAAATTATTTCACCGCAAAATTTAGTAACTCACAATTACAACTCCCGAACCGCCACGACCTCCAGAAGTATTGTTATTTGAGCCACCACCACCAGCAGCATAGTAAGTTGCTGTACCGCTGATAGAAAACTACCTACCTTGACCACCAGCACCTACGACCACACTATAAGCCGAGGTAGAAATAGAAAATGATGCTGCGTAAACCACGCCACCAGCGCCACCGCCGCCGCCATCACCTGCCGAATTTGAAGACGAGCGATGAGAGAAGAATTTCAAAATCATTTGAATTTTTAATTAATTGCTTCGCAAACTTTTAAGATCACAGCATTAGTAAGAACGCGCATTTTAGTAGGAATTCTAATTGATCCACCCTTGCTAGATATCACTCCATCATCAACAAGTTTCTGTATTTTTTTGAGATCAAAAATTTGCTCGAGATTTTTGCCAAAATGAGTTTGAAAAATTTGGTCACTAATTCCTTGGGGCAGTCGCAAGCCCATTAAAATCAACTCTTCGACCAATTCTTCTTTTGAGATTTTTTCTAATCTTTGAATCCCCGCACCCGCTTCTTCAACTTTTTTTAGCCAAGAAATTGGCTCTGAAATCATTGTAATCGCAGAACGATTTTCTTCTTCATTTAAGTAAATACGCGAGTGAGCACCAGCACCAATTCCCAAATAATCGCCGCCCTGCCAGTAAACTAAATTATGCGCACATTCAAAATTTTTTTTGGCGTAATTAGAAATTTCATAAAGCTCAAAACCAGCGTCAGCCGTGATTTGATTGGTTAGATCGTAAAAATCTGCCGAGAGATTCTCATCAGGCATTTCAAATTCTTTACGCGCAAATTGTGAAAAAAACTTGGTGCCTTTTTCGATGGTTAATTGGTAAAGCGACAAATGTTTGGTGCCAAAACTAATGGCGCGCTGCAACTCTTGTGACCAATCAGCGAGAGTTTGCTTGGGTCTTGCATAAATCAAATCAAAAGAAAAATTATCAAAAATTTTTGCGGCGATTTCGATGACTTCAATTGCCTCTTTTGACGAATGTTGGCGTCCTAAAAATTTCAGATCCGCATCATTTAATGCCTGAATTCCAATCGAAAGGCGATTAATTCCGACACTTTGCAATGCCTTGAATTTAGATGCCTCAGAGGATGTTGGATTGGCTTCTAAACTAATTTCACAATTCTCATCAACCTGCCACAAATCAGAAATTTTTTTCAAAATTCCCTCGACCAAAAAAATCGGCATTAGGGACGGCGTGCCACCACCAAAAAATATTGTATTTACTTTGCGCTTACCAACTTTCGCCACAAAAAATTCCAACTCACGCTCAAAGCAACGCAAAAAATTGGCGTGATCGACGCCTTCTTTGACATGAGAGTTAAAGTCGCAATAAGGACATTTTGATTTACAAAATGGATAGTGAATGTAGATGGATAGTGGTTTTGTCACAATTACCTTGATCTAATTTTGAAGTTGATAGAAGTTATCGTTCTTCTTTTTTTCTCACAAAAATTATCTAAAAAAATGCTTCAAATCGCAATCGTAGTTTTTCGCGAAATTCTCGAAATCTCATTAATCCTCGGAATTCTCACCGCCGCAACCAAAGATATTTCTGGTCGCACTAAATGGATTTTAGGCGGCTTGGGCCTTGGTATCATCGCCTCCTTCCTCCTCGCACTTTCAACCGATAAAATTTCCGATAGTCTGGGCGGCACAGGGCAAGAATTCTTCAACGGCCTGATTTTACTTTCAGCCGCCACAATGATCGGCTGGACAGTTTTGTGGATGCAAAAACACGCCAAATCAATTTCGGGAGAATTAAAGCGCCTTGGAAACTCCATCCGCGACGGCAAAAAGCCACTTTATATTTTGCTTGTCGTTGTCTTTTTATCGGTGCTGCGTGAAAGCGCCGAGATTGTGCTTTTCACCTACAGTTATTACATCTCAGGCACGCCGCTTTCTGAAATTTCTTTTGGCTTAGTTGCGGGAATTATTTTCGGCTCCATCGCAGGCGCTGCACTTTATTTTGGAATTATCAAAGCCTCGGGGAAATATTTTTTCATCGTAACTGCTTGGCTGCTAATCTTTTTTGCCGCCGGAATCGCCGCCCAAGGAATTGGCTTTTGGATCAATGCTGAAATCGTGCCAGCCCTAGGAAATCCAGCATTTGACGTCTCGCACATTTTGTCCGAGCAAAGTTATTTCGGAAAATTTTTACAAATATTCTTCGGCTATAATGACCGTCCCGCAGGAGCGCAATTAATCGCTTATTTTGCAACACTTACAACTCTTGTGCTTGGGTTGAGAATCGCCAAAAAGATGTAATTCTGGATATAATCTGTCACCCTTCCAAAGGGTGACATAGAAGGTTTTGATAGGTACCAAATGTCACCTATACTTCCCCTACTCCTTCTCGATGTATTCATTCTCATAATTCACCCCAATCGAATAAGCCAAAATCCTGCTGATATTTGCGTAAGAAAGGCCTGTCTCTTTGTGCCATTTATTGAAGGCGTCTTGAGCTAGTTGTAATTCGCGTTTTGTCGTGGGGTTGTCTCGGATATCCAGACCAGCATTGCGCAAAGCTGCAGTTACGTCGCGTGATAAAATGAAAGAATCTTTGCCCATAAATCTTAAAAAATATTGGCCAGTATTTCCTCCCAAGCGGCTGCCGCGTTTTTTTAAGTACGCCCAAAGCCCCACCAAATCTGACTCGGACCAGTTGGCGATGAATTTGGCGAAGCTGCCATGTTCTTTAGCCGTGTCGATTACGAACTGGGTATTTTTTATTAGCGCGTTAATTTTTGTGCCGTTGCGCACGATGCGTTTGTCTTTGAAATAAGCATCCCAATCTTCAATCGGCAGCAGCGCTAATTTGCGTAAGTCAAAACCAAAAAATGCTTCTTCAAATCCAGGCCATTTTTTGGCAATTACGTTCCAGTGAAATCCGGCTTGAAAAACGCATCTTGTCATCGTTGACAAAAAACGATCGTCGCCTTTTTTGCTGAGCTCTGATTTTGAAATCGCTGGCGGCAGAAGATACTGCAAAGCAGCCTCGCCGCCTTTGCGCTTTGATGCCATGGCACGAATTTTTTGGAATTTTTCCATGTTATTTAACTTTTTTATTGCTGTTGGTCACGTCTTTCATTTCATACAACTCTTGACTTGGTGCGGCGGCGCCGCGCTTTAGGTAGATAAAATTTGTTTTAAAATTTTCTTTGCCCATGACGAATTTCAACACTACTCCCGCAATAATCGACAGCAAAACGAGCAAGCCAAATAAAATTAACAGTGACGGCAGTAGAAAAATAATTAAGGCAATGAAGCCAATTGAAATGGTTAGCGAGATCAGGTTTGTGATGATTTTGTTATTTGGCACGTCGGTTATATTTTTAATTTTTTCGCCGCCTCAATCGCGCCGTAACTTATTATTGCTGAGGCTCCAGCTCTTTTGAATGACATTAAACTTTCGTAAAAAGCCGCATCAAAATCGAAGGCACTGTGCTGGGCAGCAAATTTTAGCATCGCATATTCACCGCTTACTTGGTAAGAAATGATTGGCAGTTCGAAGTTTTGTGAGGCTTGCGAAACGATGTCTAAGTAAGACATTCCGGGTTTGATGATAATCATGTCGGCGCCTTCTGCTACATCTAATTCAATTTCACGCATTGCCTCAGAAGAATTTCTAAAATCCATTTGGTAAGTTTTTTTGTCGGATTTTTTTAGGTTATTTGCCGAACCAACCGCATGTCTGAAAGGTCCGTAGAAGCTTGAGGCATATTTCACCGCGTAAGACATGATTGATGTATGTACGAATCCCGAATCATCTAAAGCATCTCGAATCACGCCAATTCTTCCATCCATCATGTCGGAAGGCGCGATCACGTCGCATCCCGCCTCAGCTTGAGCTAAAGCTTGCTCACATAGAATTTCAATTGTTGCATCATTTTCAACGTAACCTGCCGCATCAACAATTCCGTCGTGACCGTGCGAGGTGTAAGGATCCAAAGCCACATCGGCGATCACGCCAATTTCTGGCACAGCATTTTTGATTTCAGTAATTGTGCGGCAAATTAAATTTTTGCGATTTTTTGCTTCTTTTCCGTCAGCATTTTTTAGTTTTTGATCGATCACGGGAAACAGCATCAAAGCAGGAATCCCAAGTTCTCGCGCCTCTTTGGCTTTCTTAACAATTCCATCAATTGAAAATCTCGAAACATCGGGAAGATGCGAAATTTTTTCTTCCTTATTTTTACCCTCAATGACAAAAAGTGGCAAAATTAAATCTCGTGGTAAAAGTGAAGTTTGAGCGCTCAATTCGCGAATCCAAGATGAGTTACGATTGCGTCGAAGGCGGGTTTTTGGGAAAGTGCTTGTCATAAATAAATTTTTTAAATCTAGGAGATACATGAAAAATATTCTCGAAGAAATATACCAACACAAGCTTGTTGAAGTTCGTAACCGCAAAAAAGAACTCTCGGTGCAAGAAATTTGTGATCGCACCAAATGCCTAGAAAAGCCTAAAGATTTTTTTGCTGCGCTGAAAAAAAAGAATGACGCCGTTGAAATTAGCCTGATTTGCGAGATTAAAAAAGCCTCCCCATCACAAGGACTAATTCGCGAAGATTTTAACCATATTAAAATTGCTAAAGACTACGAAGAAGCCGGCGCTACCTGCCTTTCGATTTTGACTGATGAGAAATATTTCCAAGGCAAAAACGAATATTTGCAAGAGGTTCGCGCCATTTCAAACCTGCCGATTTTGCGCAAAGATTTTATCGTCGACACTTACCAAATTTATGAAGCAAAAATGTTGGGCGCTGATTGCATTTTATTAATTGTGGCAATGCTTGACGACGCTAAGTTGCAAGAACTCGAACAATGCGCCTTTGATGCGGGGCTTTCAGTATTGGTTGAAGTTCACGATGAAGCTGAGTTGCAACGCGCAGCAAAGCTTAAAAGCAAATTACTGGGCATTAATAACCGCAATTTGAAAACTATGAAAGTTGATTTACAGACTTCGCTAATGCTGTCAGAGCAAGTGCCTCTTGATTATGTTTTGATTTCAGAAAGCGGCATTAAAGATGCGCTGGATGTGGAGCTGTTGCAGCAAGCTGGAATTAATTGCTTCTTGATTGGCGAGCATTTTATGAGACAGAAAGATATCGTCAGAGCGGTGAGGGATATTTTGGTAAAGTAATTTTCTCCCAAGTCATGCTGAGGCTGTCGAAGTATGATTCAAGACCGTGCCCAAAGTCATGCTTCGACAGGCTCAGCATGACTTGAGTGGTTTACATTGACTCCTTGAACCCCAATTTCACACACTCTAACTTGCCCGCCTCTTGTCCCAATTTAAAATCACAAAAATGTTCAAAATCGCAATTATCGGCCGTCCAAATGTTGGCAAATCGACACTTTTCAACAAACTGATTGGCAAAAGTTTTGCAATTACCGATGACACACCAGGCGTTACTCGCGACCGCAAAGAAGCTCCCGGCAAGCTTGGGCCGCTTGAGTTTATGGCAATTGATACTGCGGGGCTCGAAAACCAAATCACCGATAAATCTCTCGAAAAAAGAATGATGGAACAAACCGAACTCGCCGTTTCAGACGCCGATCTTTGTTTGTTTGTGATTGATGGCAAAGATGGCGTGACCAAAAAAGATTTACACTTCGCGAACTGGCTCAAAAAAGTTGATAAAAAAACCATTCTTTTGGTGAATAAATGTGAGAATTTAAACGAAGCAGTTTTTGACAATGAATATTATCGCTTGGGCTTTGGCAAACCAACAGCCATCTCAGCTGAGCACAAATTAGGTTTTGGCGATTTATACGACAAAATCGCGCCAGAAATTGAAGAATATGAAAAGAATTTCGCTGATGCAGCAATGGATCTTGCTGACGAAAAATCAGATTTACAAATTGCTATTGTCGGCAGACCAAACGCCGGAAAATCAACTTTCTTAAATAAAATTTTAGGCACCGACCGCATGATTGTGGGCCCCGAGGCCGGCATCACGCGCGACGCTATTGCCATTGATCACGAAATTTTCGGCAAAAAAATTCGCTTTATCGACACTGCCGGAATTAGAAAAAAAGCTAACATCACCGGAAAATTAGAAAAACTTTCAAGTCTCGACAGCTTTAGAGCCATACGCTTCGCCCAAGTTGTAATTTTATTAATCGACTGCAATTCGCTGCTTGATCACCAAGATTTGGCACTCGCCGGTGAAATTTTAAAAGAAGGCCGTGGCTTAGTTTTTGCAATTAACAAAATCGATTCGATTCCGGGAGACAAAGAAAATTTCCTCCGCGAAGTGCGCAAACAAATTCAAGGTGTAATGGCCGGCGCTGACGGCGCCCCGATTGTTGGTGTGTCGGCCAAAACCGGATACAACGTGGAAAAATGTTTGGAATTCGCCCTACAAACTTACGAACAATGGCAAACCTACATTCCAACCAACAAGCTGCACGAATGGTTGAAACACGCCGAATCAACCCACTCGCCGAAACTTTACAAAGGCAAAGCGATCAAGTTGAAATATGCCACACAAATCAAAAAACGTCCTCCGACTTTTGCAGTATTTACCAACCACATCAAACCTTTGCTTGGCGGTTACGAGCGCTATTTGATGAATTCTTTGCGTGATTATTTTGGTTTGAATATGACTCCAATTCGTTTGGTTTTAAGAAAAAGTGAAAATCCTTTTGCGGAACGTGAGGAAAAGATTTTCTCGAAGAAATTGCACAAGCCGAAGGGGAAGAAGAAGTAGTCACACCTACTTAGGATAACATTGTAAGTGGATAAAAAATATTTTAATTTATGAAAAAAATCGACTGTAAAAAAACTTTTGGATTCAACTGCGACTTTGATATTTGGGCTTTTAAGGAGAAATCTGATTACGTTCCAAAACTTGATGAAAACTATCTTTTTGATCCAAAAACCACGCTCGCAATTCTCGCCGGATTTGTTTTTAACCAGCGCGTTTTAATTCAAGGAATGCACGGCACCGGAAAATCTACTCACATCGAACAAGTGGCCGCACGCCTGAACTGGCCTTGTTTGCGCATTAACTTCGATTCACAAATCACTCGCCTAGATCTGGTTGGAAAAGACGTGATCAAACTAAAAAACGACAAGCAAATTACTGAATTTAAAGAAGGAATTATTCCCTTCGCGCTGCGCAATAATTTGGCTTTGGTGCTCGATGAATATGACGCAATTAAAACTGATGTGTCTTTTGTGATTCAGCGTTTGCTTGAGGAAGACGGCAAATTTGCGCTTTTAGAAGAAAATGAAATCATCACTCCAAGCCAGAATTTTCGCTTGTTTGCAACATCTAACACTTTGGGCGCGGGCGATGATTTAGGAATTTATCACGGCACAAATTTGATTAACCAAGCACAGATGGATCGCTGGAATATCGTGGCGGCGCTGAATTATTTGGGTGATGAGCAAGAGCTTGCGATTCTCTTAAAAAAACTGCCTTTCTTAAATTCAAAACTGCATCAGCAAACCGCAAAAATGATGGTTAGGCTTGCCAATCTTAGCCGCGAAGCTTTTAAAAATGGCGATATTTCTAATTTGATTTCGCTTCGAACTTTAATTTCTTGGGGCAGAAATATCGAAATTTTCGGTTCAGTAAAAACCGCCTTCACCTTGAGCTTTGCAAACAAAGTTATTGATGATGAAAAGGCGGTGATTGGTGAATTTTATCAGCGGGTTTTTGGGGAAGAGGTTTAATGATTTTGGAAAAAACTATTCACCGAGTTAGAGTGTACTAATGCCGGACTTTTACTATCTATACCAGCATTTCTTGCAGAGGATGATGGCGAATATGGAGATCCTGGTCTCGCATCATTAACAACATCCGACGACTCTCCTTTCAAAATCTCATTCGATAATTCAATCTTCACTCCAAAGACTCCGTTCTTCTCAACAACACTGCAATCGATCCCAAAATTTTTTAGATCCACTGCTAGCTTCTTGGCATTTTCTTCATTTTGCACCATGGCAATTTGCACAAAATCATCAGACTTTTCTCTGCCTCTTATACCCTGCTCTCTTTCCAATTGCTCAGTCATTCTTGATTTCACTGCTTCTTGCAAAGCTTCAATCGCAGCGACTTGAGCCTTCAGATCGTCATCAGTGTCACCTTCTGCGCGCATTCCACCTTTTCTCGAAGCAAGTTCAGCTAATTTTTTATCCAAACTTTCTAACGTAACTGCAAAACCATTTTCTAGCTGCGCGTTATTATTTGTTGGCGCTGCATCTAGAAGAGGTGACCCTCCTAAATCCAACTCTTTATTAACAGTAACAGAGCTTTGCGCAATTGAGTCACGCAACGCCGCTAACTCTTCGGGACTCATTGAAAAAACATCCTTACCACGGCATTGTGGCGGCAATTTCATCAAAAAACATCTTTGCTCAGCATTATATTGCAAATCGCAAGGAATACCAAGTCTCTCATAGGCTTTAGCCATTTTTTCCCCATATTCTTTTGCCTCTTCGTAAGAGCCAAAAGTGATAATTCCGCTGCCCCTATTTTCTTCGTTCTCCGAGCCTTGATTCGGCTGATTTTTTATAGCTTCATCTCTTAAATTTTTTGCCTCTTGTGATGCTAATTCTTCTAATTGAATTCTTAATGCTTTAAGGCGCCGAGCTTTTTCCTCCAATTCCAAATCATCACTACTTTTGCCACTAAGGAAATTCACAGCTTTTCTGGGATTGTCATACTCAACTAACATCTTTACTACTCCTCCCTCTTTTTCATCTGCGGTAAGCTCTGGCTCAGAACTTTTTTTATCAGCAATTTTACCGCCGTTGAGTTCAGCCATTTGCTTTTCAATTTCTAGAATCTTCTCTTCTAGCGTTGGATTTTTTGTTTGTGGATTAGCTTTTTCTTGAGGGATCTCTTGCTTTGACATATTCTTCCTTTTTTAAATTAAATACTTTTTACCTAGTTTTTGCATCAGTTTTATTTGCATCAGTTTTATTTGGCACCTCTGTTGGCGGCTTATCGGGGTGGTCTTCATCTGTTTTTTCAACAACTTCCCGCAATGTCTGAATCACGCCAGAAGCATCTTTAATCGCTTGCTTCATATCAAGTTTGACATCAGCACCTTTCAACTTTTCTTCTTCTGTAACTTTTTGCTTCGCAAGACATTGCTTTAATTGCGTTAATTCCTCTTCCTTCATTGAAAAAGGATCGCGATCTTTAAATTCTTGCGGCATTTTCACCCCAACTACGTAAGAACCATTTTTATTAGTCACCGTGCATGGCAAACCAATATCATCGCAAAAGCTCTTCATGGCATTTGAAACTTGTTGAGCTTCTTGTTCACTATTGCAGCCTATTGAGGCAATCGAGCCATCTTGATTGCGCTTTATTCTTCCTTCATAATTTTCACCTAAAAGATTGCTGAGTGTTTCGTTAAATACAGCTCCTTTTTCTTTTTCTTGCGGCGATTCAGAAGGCGATATTTCTATAAGATTTTCCTTTTGGTCATCAGGTTGCAACTTCTTTTTCTTTTTCATTTCTTCTTCTAGAGCTTCGGAATCAAAACCCTCATTTCCAAAACCTGAATCAAGAAAACTTTGCATATTTGCTAATGCATGATTTCCACATTCAAAATCATTCTGCTGTTGCAAAATTTTCATATCAATAATTTCAACATCCTTTCCAAGTTCTTCACGCAAATTTTTAGGCATTTCATTTCCGAGCGAATCATTGTAAAGAAAATGCAATTTTTTCTTACCATCTTCACCAGTAGAACTGGTCATAAAACCCGCAGTATAATGGTTTCCGTTTTGATGAATCGGCATTAAAGTAGATCGCCCTTCAAGTGCATCTTGACGCATGATGTCAATATTGCTCTGCAGAATTTCCTGAGATTTATCTCCAAATATCGGAACAACCGTGGAAACATTGGCCCGATCCCCCGCAATCATATGCGCTCCTTGAGCTAGATCACCTGAATCCATCCAATCCTTACGATCTGAAGATTGAGATTCCAATACACTAAGCAAATCCTGATTTTCATCACTTGTCGGTGTCGGTTGAACCGAAAAAGGAAATGTTGACTGCAATGCTTCTGATTTCATATTTTTCTTAAAAATTTTCTTAACAATTTGCCAAAGGATGATGCTTAAACACCAACTCTTTTAATTTCAAATCTAAAATGTGCGTGTAAATTTCGGTGGTAGAAATGTTGGAATGACCCAGCAATTCCTGTAATATCCGCAAATCCACACCACTATTTAATAAATGTGAAGCAAAAGAGTGACGAATGACGTGGGGATGAACTTTTGTCGGATCAATTCCAACTTTTGCGGCCAGCTCTTTTAACATTTGGTGCAGCCTGTGGCGCGTTATATGCTCGTCACGCGTGACATAATCTCGCTTGCGAATTTCGCCGCTTTTTTTGCTCGCCCGCACAATACCAACAAAAAGCCATTTCGACTTTTCTTGACCCAATTTTTTGCGCAAAGCCAAATATTCAATCAGCATTTTAATCGCTGATTTATTGAGTGGAGCCACGCGCTCTTTGTTTCCTTTGCCGTTAATAATTAAATAATTGCGCAAAGTTTTTTCGCCATTTTCGTCTAAAGCTTCCTGAATTGCAGCGATTGGAATTGAAACTAACTCGCTAACCCGAAGCCCCGCGGCGTAAAGAATTTCCATCATGCAAGAAAGCCTCACACCAAATTCTGATTTATCAGCATTGATGAAATCGAGCATCTTAAAAACTTCTTCTTCGCTTAAAAATTTTGGCAATTTGGTGTCAGCCTTCGGCCTTTGCAAATAAAGCGCCGGACTGGTTTTGATGAGATTTTCACTTTCAAGAAAGCGGTAGAAATTTTTTAAAGATGCAATTTTTCGAGACACTGATGCAGCCCGCAAATTTTGCTGATGCAGCTCATAAAGATAATCTGTGAGATTATGGGTGGTGACATTTTCGAAGGCGATTTTCTTGGGCTCTAAATAGCGCACAAAAAGTTCGAGATCTTTGCTGTAAGCTAAAGTGGTGTTGAGCGAAAGCCCGTCTTCGGCTTTTAGTTTTTCAAGAAAGTTGGAGATTTGCTGGCTGTATGATTTCACTTTATTATCTTTGGTTATTTTTTTTAACCCTCTTCTCTTCTTCATGTTTAACAACTATTTCAGAATGAGGTCCTCTAACTCTGCCATATTTTTCTTCATATCTGTCCGGATATCTCTCGGCAAATTCTTTAGAAAACTTGCTGTTTTTGTCTCTCATTTCGACTTCAATTTCTTTACGCAACTCAGCTAAACCTTCTGAATCCATCTCAAAAACATCCTTACCTTTGCAAGCCTTGGGAAGATGAGAATAATAGGTATGACCACCTCCTCTTGTTTCGGTTTTTTCTGTGAATTGTGGAATATCTAAATCTCGATGAGCCTTTTCCATCTCATCAGAGAATTTTTCTAAATCTTCCAAACTATTAAAACGGATACCTCTACTACCTCCATCATTGTAACCATTTTCATCATCATTTTCATTTTCATCATCATCGTCATCTGGCTCATTTTCTTTGGCATTTTTAATCAACAACTTTGCCCACTCTTGAATCAGGGATTCTCTATTTGCGGCAGCTTCGCCAATTTCTGCGTCTAAAGCTTTAGGATCTTCTTCGCCTTTCTCAGAGAAGCTCAATCCTTCTTTTGCTAATTTCATCCTCACATCATTGATCTCAGCTAGCACCTTTTCAGATTCGTGAATTTTTACCTCAAGCCCATTCTTTATCGCAAATATCGAATCACCGTGAGCTTTTTGCTCCTCTGATAAATCTTCTTTCTCCTTCTCTTTTCTTTCTTTTTCTTTTTGCTCTTTTGATTTTGGCATAGCTCTTAAAATTTATTTATCTTTGGCAAAATCCTCTTCTTCTGGCAAGCAAATGTTCACCCGATTTTTTATATCAACTTTCACCATCACTTCTCTTTGGGGAATTTTTACATCATCATGAAAAATCAAAATAAACAGCCATAGCATGCCTAAAATACTGCTCCAGAAAGCAATGATCTTAATGAATTTGGTGACTTTATTTTCTAGTGGGTGGTAAATCATTTTGGTAAAAATTATTCCTTTCTTAAAAACAAAAATGCCGCGCAGAACTCTACTTTTTTTCAGCCTAATTTTACTTTTTTGCTTAGCAAAAAATTCTTACTCCCAAACTGGCCCGTCTTTAATTCGCGATGCTGAAACTGAAAAATTTTTACACGAACTAGCCGACCCAATTTTTCGCGCCGCTAATTTAAATCCCCAAGATATTAACATTTACATTGTCGGTGACGACAGCTTAAACGCCTTCGTTTCAGGCGGCCAAAATGTTTTTATCAATACCGGATTAATCCAAAAATATAAAACCCCCGACACCCTAATTGGCGTAATCGCCCACGAAACTGGCCACATCACCTCAGGCCATTTAGCGCGCTCGGGAGAAGCCGGAGAACAAGCTCAAGGCGCCATGCTTTTAAGTTATTTACTTGGGATCGGCGCCGTTATTGCCGGATCTCCCGACGCCGGAATGGCCCTAATTGCCGGCGGCTCCAGCACCGCTGAACGCCTCTACGCTAAATTCACCCGCACCCAAGAAGAAGCCGCCGACAATCACGCTGTGGAATATCTTGATAAAATGGCTTATCCGGCTGACGGTTTGGTTGATTTGTTAGAATTTTTCGAAACTGAAATGATCGGCTACAAAGGCCAAATTGATGAATATTTATTGTCGCATCCCGTCAGTCGCAAACGGATCGATCTAATTAAAGCGCGCACGAGAAACAAAAAATTCTCTGACAAAAAAATAAACCAAAAATTGCAACGCCGCATGGACATGGTACTAGCAAAGCTCGAAGCTTTTATCGGCAATTCCGATTTCATCCTTGCCAAATATCAAAATCAAAATGATGAGCTGTCAAATTACAAAAAATCAATCGCACTTTTTCACAAAGGAAAAATCGCTGAGTCCATGGCCCTGCTAGATCCAATAATAGCCGCTCCTAATCGCGAAACTTCGGAGAAAGGATTTTTATTTGAGATGAAAGGCCAAATTTTATTTGAAAGCGGCGATATTGAAAATTCGGTTTTGGCCTACTCGCATGCGATTAAATTGCTTTCGGCGAAAGATGCGGCGCAAGCAAAAATTTCTTTTGCTTCAGGAATTTTGGCGCTGAAAAAAGATGACAAAGATTTAATCGACTTGGCAATTAAGCGCTTGGAAGAGGCGAAAATTTTTGAAGCAGAAAGTCCTTTTTTATTCAAACAATTGGCGAGCGCTTATTCTAAAAATGGTGATGAAGGCAGATCGTTACTTGCTTTAGCTGAGTTTAATTTGCTCATCGATAAAAAAGATAAATGCCAAAAATATGCGAAGGAAGCAAAAGAGAGGTTGGATAAATCAGCTAAATTAGAATTGCTGCGAGCTGATGATTTGATTGAGCTGGGGAACGAAGATAAGAAGGAAAAGAAAGAATAATCTTTGGTGATTAAACAATTACAACGAACTCCTCACAACAGTTTTTTGTGAGGAGAAAATTAAAAAATTGCTACTTTCTGGCGATCCCAAGTTCTGATGGAACAAGCATCCTGATCAAATTTGCAAATACATTGTTCCTTGGGGCGCTACTTGGAGTAGATGATAAATCTTCATCCCTTATACCCATGACTTCGAGCAACTCCTGGTAGCGATTATTGCCATCATTTGATTCGCTCGCAAAGATTATTTCTTCTTGTTGTGATTTGTTTTCTTGAGACATATTTAAATCAAATTAATTATCATTTTGATACAATTTGATTCATAAAAATTTATTTCTCAAATAATTCTTAGCTGTCTCTGGGAGATTATCTTCCCATCAAGCTCTGAATCCTTCTCGAAAAATCTTTCGCGTCACTAATCGGCTCGTCTTCAATCACACAGGCCAAATCGAATAAAGTAAAAATCTTGTCACGAGCATCTGCAGCTTTTGCAGCGTCACTGTAGTTCTCGTTCAAGGTTTTAACAATTAGGTTATTAGGATTTATTTCAAAAATTTTCGTAGTTCCCGCCTGAATTTGTTTTTGCTCCAGCAAAAATCTTTCAAGACGAATATCCATTGAACCCGCGTCAACCGCCAAACAAACCGGACTTCCCGTCAGTTTTTTCGAAATACGTACATCCTTAATTTTTCCACCCAAAGTTTCTTTGATGAATTTTAGCAAACCTTCAAACTGGCTCGCCGTAACATCTTTGATTTCAGGATCTTCCACATCATTTGCTGCTTTTTCTACGTCGCTTTTTTCGATTTTTTCCAAATCAATATCATGGCGATTGATCGACTGAAACTCTTTCTCTTTGTAAGGCAAAGCCACAGTCACCCAAAATTCGTCAACCGAGTCAGTCAAAAACAAAACCTCAATATCTTTTTGAAAAAACATCTCCAGTTGCGGTGATGATTTTATTTTTTCTACCGTCTCACCCGTTAAGAAATAAATCTTGTCTTGGCCGGGTTTGGCGCGATCTAAATATTCTGCAATCGTGATTAATTTGCCGTCAGATTTTGACGTAGCAAAGCGACAAATTTCTAAAATTTTCTCACGAAAATCTGACGATTCGCAAAGCCCTTCTTTCAAAACCGCACCAAAATTATTCCAGAATTTTAGATATTCTTCTTCGCTTTCGAGCGCCTTCTTTTTTAGCTCGGAAAGCACTTTGGTGACAATTGATTTTCTGATTTTATCGAGCACCAAACTGTGCTGCAAATTTTCACGGCTGATATTTAGCGCTAAATCGTCAGAGTCGATGAGGCCTCGCAGAAAGCGCATGCAGGCCGGAACTAAATTTAATTCTTCCGAGATAAAAACTTTTTTGACGTAGAGTTTCACCGCCGTTTTGCGATCCGGATGAAAGAGATCAAATGGCTTAGTTGAAGGCACGAAGAGCAAGTTGGTGTAATTCACCATTCCTTCAATTTTGCTGTGAATGGTTAAAAACGGATCGCCAGGAAGATGTGAAATATGTTTGAAAAAATTCTGATATTGTTCAGGAGTAATTTCTTCTTTTGGCTTAGTCCACAAAGCTGAAGCGGAATTTAAAACTTCAATTTTAGCGCCCGCCTCTAGGTTTTCTGGCACAAATTCAATTTTGAAATTGATGTGATCCGAGTAAGTTTGCACAACGTGTTTGATGTGAAAACGATCGAGAAAATCGGAAGCATCCGCCTTCAAATGCAAAATAATTTTAGTGCCGCGAGGATTATTCACCCCCATCGCGCCGCTAACGCGTTCGCTCGTTCCCCCTAAATAGGGGGAACTTAAATTATTCACCCCCATCGCGCCGCTAACGCGTTCGCTCGTTCCCCCTAAATAGGGGGAACTTAATTCACTAGAATCTACTTCTGAGATTTCAAAATTTGTGCTGCCATCTGAAATCCAAGCAAAAGTTTTTTCTTCATCAAACTTGCGCGAGATCACTTGCACCTTGTCTGCAATCATGAAGCTCGAATAAAATCCCACACCAAATTGACCAATTAATTGCACATCTTTTTGCTTATCTCCCGTCAAAGATTTAACGAAATTTTCAGTGCCGGAGCGCGCGATCGTGCCAAGATTTTGAATTAAATCTTCGCGATTCATGCCGATGCCGTTATCAGTTAGAATCAATATTTTCTTGGCTTTGTCGGTTGTGATAGAAATTTTTAGATCATCATTTTGCGCTAAAATTTCTGAATTTTGCGAAGCTAAATATCGCAATTTATCACAAGCATCTGCCGCGTTTGAAATAAGTTCGCGTAGCGCTACATCCTTGTTAGTGTAAAGCGAATTAATCATCAGGTTTAGGACCTTACCGACTTCAACGTCAAAATTAAACTGTTGTGAATTTGTCATTTTTTGGAATTAGTTGTTTGTTGAGGATGCGATTCTAAGTAGTGTGCCTTGATGCAATTTCAAATTTTTTGTGAAGAAAAATTCAAATTTAAAAAACTAATACAACTTCATTGATGCAAAATATTCGTAATTTACTCCTCACCATTCTTTGCCTCACTTTTGCTTCCAGCTCTTTTGCTAGAAGCCTCGACACACGCATCATCAGCTCAGAACCTAAAGAAATTTACGGCGGCTCTAAAGAAAATGTGCAAATTCGCATCGGCAATGGCAGCGCCGGAACTACCGGAATTTTACGCGCCTTGGCGGAAGATTATTTGCAATCACTCCACAAAAACTACTCAGTCTCTTGGTACCAAGATATCAGTATTAATAATCTAGCACAGCTAAAAAAAGGCACGATTGACATTGCGCTAATTTACGAAAAATCGCAAGGCGACAAGGCGCAAGAAGAAGGATGGGCTAATAATGAAACCCCAATTTTTAACGACCATTTTTTGATTGTCGGCCCCAAAAATAATGAGGCGAAACTCATGAAATCTGATTCTCCGGCGACTGCTTTTTCTAAAATCGCCCGCTTGGGTGACAAAAATTCAGTACGCACCTTCTTGTCACGCGACGATAATTCTGGCACCAATATCAAAGAGAGATCAATCTGGAACAGCTTGAATTTAAAGCCTTGGGAAGAGCATTCAGCTTGGTATTTCAAACATTCGGTTTTTCCGCGTGATGCGCTTTTATATTCTGACCAACATTCGCTTTACAGCATCACTGACTGGGGCACTTGGCTTTCGAATAAAGCCGATTTGAAAAATTTGAAAATTTACGTTCACGGCGGCGAAATTCTTTTAAATCCTTGTTTTGCCTTGGTTGGAAAAAATCCCAGCTTAGAAACTTTGATCTTTTTGGACTATTTAAAATCTGAACGCGCTCAAAAATTAATTGCTGAGTTCGGCAAAAATTCTTACGGCGGCTCTGCTCTTTTCACCCGCGCCTCTAAAGCTGATTTCTAAAGAATAATTTATTAACAATTAACAAAGCTACTTAACCATGCCCTCACTAAAAAATATTTTTACCGCCAAAGGCTATGAAGTCGGCTCTGATTATAAAAGAGAAGTTGGCGCTGATGATAACAGATGCTTAATACAATATCGAGTAGTTGCCGATGGAGTTCCAACTTATCTAGTGATTGGAGATGGGTATTTTAAAGAAATTCATACTGAAGAACTAGGATCTGTTGTTGATTGTGCAACAAAATCTTGTGTCCCCCCAAATATTTTCTCATCCTTACTCCTCGAACCTCTCGCAGAACAATTGGTTAATCTGAGCTAAATTCCCCGCGAATCTCGGAATTGGATTTTTCCATTTTCCCTGAGTCAGATTGTCGAAGATGATTTTTGTTTTAACCGCCAATTCTCGTTTAGAGTCGAAATAACCGCCTAAGTTTCTTCTCGCAATTTCAATGGCGTTGTTAATGCCTTCCACAGCATTGGTAGAGCGGATCACGGGCCTTAGCTGATTGGGATTTTTGGAAATGAAAATAGAGTAGTTCCCGTAGAAAATGATGAAACTGAGGAAAATTTACAAGCCTCCCCAAGAGACTTTTCCGCTTCAAGCACCCATCCCGACGAAGCAGGAAACAGTCACGATAATGATGACTCTTCATATCCAATGGTCTTTCCAACTTTAGTTCCAACTGGCGCAACATATACGATACCTGTCGCACCATCTTTACTAAAAGATGAAGACATCAAATCCGTAAGAGATGTTTTTATTTATGAGAAGCAAATCCATCGTGAATTATTTATTGGCGACGAGTACCAGAAAGATGGCATAAAATATAAAATTCTTGATGAAGATCGCCCATCTATTTTGCAGGTAGAAGAAAAATATTTTTATGATTTTGGTAAAAATAAAGTTGTTCCTACCACAGAAGATTTGTTCCTAGATGGGAGTGAAAAACAACTTACTCCCGAAGCTTTATCCAAACTTGTAACTGATCTTAAAGACACGGTTATTGGCAAAAATCCCAATCCCTTAATTAGCCGACCAAACAGTACTAACACGATTACTGATTCAGGGCGAGATAACTCAGAACCAAGATCCTAATTAAATATTAGCAAAATTTTTTTTGATTACTTCGTTAATTTTTTTGGCATCAAAATTTTTACCCAAAATTTCCGCCATCGAAGTCACGCCAAATTCCTTGATGCCGCAAGGAACAATGTTGTTAAAGCCTGCCAAATCTGGGTTTACATTAATTGCAATGCCGTGGTAACTCACCCATTTTCTGATTTTAATGCCGAGAGCGGCGATCTTTTTTTCTTCGCCTTTTTCATCAACCACCCAAATACCAACACGTCCTTTTTTGATTTCGCCTTTAATTCCAAACTCCGCCAAAATGGCGATTACCCAGTTTTCCAAAAACTCTACAAAGCGCGCCAAGTCTGGCTTTTCGGGGGCAAAAAATTTTTTTAAATCAAGCATCACGTAAATAATTTTCATACCCGGGCAATGGTAAGTGTATTTACCGCCGCGATTAGTTTGAAAAATCGGAATGTCAGTTTTTACCAACAAATCAGAATCTTTGGCACTAACGCCAGCCGTGTAAACTGGGTGATGTTCTAAGAGCCAAATCGTTTGTGGCTGAGCTTCTACAACAATTTCTTCAACACGATTTTTCATAAATTCCAGCGCTTCTTCAAAATGCACCAGCTCTTTACTGACACACCACTCGATGTTGTAATTGCTCTTTTTTTGCATGGTTCGTAAAAGTAAATCTAAAGAAAATTAATCAACTATTTCACTGACAAAATGATCGGAAAACTCCGCGGTTTTATTGACTCAATCACCGAAGACAAGTGCGTAATCGACGTTAATGGCGTTGGCTATTTAGTATATTTATCGAGCAAAACCGCCAACTTTCTAAAGCAACTACCGAAAGAAAAAGAAGTTTCTCTAATCATTGAAACTTCAGTCAAAGAAGATGCCATTGAACTTTATGGCTTTGCTTCTGAAATTGAAAAAATCTGGTTTTTAGAGCTTACCAAAGTTCAGGGCGTGGGCAATAAAATGGGTCAAAAAATCTTAAGCGCTTTTGCAATTTCTGATCTAGCCAAAGCTCTAATTTCCTCAGACGTCAAATCCTTCTCACAAATTTCAGGAATCGGGCCAAAGCTTGCAAACCGCCTTGCCACTGAATTAAAAGACAGCCCGAAAAAACTCGGAATCGACATTGGTTTAGATTTCAAACAATCCAACAATCAGCAAGATTTCTCCGGCAGTCAAATCGCCGTTGACGCGCTTTCGGCGCTAGAAAACCTAGGCTACAAAAAACATGATTGCCTGCGCGTGATTAATTTTTTAATCGGCGAAAATGCCAAACTAACTCTGGAAAATTTGATTACTTCTGCCTTACGTGAATTGAGCAAAAATAAATTTTAAGAATGCGCCCAGATCAACAACAAGAAACACATTCAACTGACGTAGCGGCAGGAAATTCAGCATTTACTCTACCCCCTCCCCCTCCCCCTTCTCAAGCTCGCGCAGAAAATGAGGAAAATGAGGAAAATGAGGAAAATGAGGAAACAAGATTGCTATTTATAGTTTTATCTTTGTTCTGCTTTTTGTTGTCGGCGCCTTTTTTAGTATCTGGTTCGGTTCTTGCTAGCAGCTCTTCTTACTCTGCAGACGGAGTTGCTTTTTTACTATGTTGTGGCACTTTTTGTGGCACTTTTTCTGCAGTTTCTGGAGCTGCGAGCTTTGCCGTAAGGCATCGACAAAATTTCGGAGAAAATTCTGCCCAAATATTCCCCGAATCAGCGGTTAGTCAAGCAAGGCCGGGGCTAATTAGCCACTTGATATCATCTCCCTACGACTATAAAGAAGAGGCTGCTTCTTTGCTTAACAATGTTCCTAGGCTGGATGCTAAAACGATTATTGATTCAGCTAATTGTTTTTACTTTCCCTACAGAGATCCGGAGAATTTAGAAGAAATCAAAAATAAGTTATCAGCCCTTGGTCTTGCAAATCTTGGTCTTGCAAATTATGACAGCGGTGCTCTGGAAGCACAGATTTCTAGATATGCTCAAAATATGATAACATCAGACTATAAAGCACTTGGAAAAATCGATAAAGCCGAAACTTCTCAAGCTTTATTTTATGGATTTATAACCGCCCTAACAAAAAACCCAGATCACTTTTCCTGCGCAACAGATCAGTCCTCAGGCGTCATTGAAGACGGTTTATTGCAGAGGTTAAAAGAAATGCCTCAGACAGAAAAGGACACGCTAATTACACAATTTAACAATCATTTAATTTCTTTAACTACAGCCTTGAGCGACGATGCAACAGGAGACTTAGCCATTAGAAGCATTAGGGAATTATTAGAAAAGTTAGACAATCCTACAAAAGAAGGCGAAAAGCAGGATTGGGATATAGAGATGGGATCTCAAGTTAAACCAGGAATACAAATAAAACCCAGCTCCCATAGCGAAAAGCAGGATTGGGATATAGAGATGGAATCTCAAGTTAATCCAGGAATACGAATAAAACCCAGCTCCCATAACAAACTTGCAGATTCTAATAGAGAAGCGTCGCTAGAAGTTTAATTAAAAATCAACAAATCCAAATCAAACCAAGATGGTTAAAAACGAAAATCTAAACCCCAAAAAACAAGAACTCGAACGCAGCAACGAAAACATTCTACGTCCCAGCTATTTGCGTGATTTTTTGGGACAAGAAAAACTCAAAGAAAATTTAGAAATTTTCATCCGCGCCGCCAAAGGTCGTGGTGACGTTTTAGATCATGTTTTATTTTACGGTCCCCCCGGACTTGGCAAAACCACCCTTGCCCAAATTATTTCACACGAAATGGGCGTTGGTTTTAAAGGCACTGCGGGGCCTGTAATTTCAAAGTCGGGCGACCTAGCCGCACTTTTAACCAACCTGCAAGAAGGTGATATTTTTTTCATTGATGAAATTCACCGCCTCAACAAAAACGTCGAAGAAGTGCTCTACGCCGCAATGGAAGATTACAAGCTCGATATCATTATTGGCGAGGGTCCGGCGGCTCGAGCCATTAAAATTGATTTACCAAAATTCACTTTAGTTGGCGCCACAACACGCGTCGGATTAATTGCTAACCCACTCAAAGATCGCTTCGGAATTCCGCTTCGGATCAACTTTTATAACGCTTTTGAGTTAGAACAAATTGTCATTCGTGACGCCCGAATTTTAGGAATTGAAATCGAAAAAAGCGCTGCCACCGAAATTGCCAAAAGATCGCGCGGCACGCCAAGAATTGCCATTCGCTTGCTTAAAAGAGTTCGCGATTTTTCTTTTGACGTTGGTGAAAAAATCATTAGCCAAAAAACTGCCGACCACGCCTTGAAGAGTTTAGAAATTGACTCAGCTGGGTTGGACGCCGCCGATTACCGCTATTTAAAATTCATTGCCGAAAATTACCGCGGCGGACCGGTTGGAATTGAAACAATTGCCGCAGCAATTGGTGAAGAGCGAGACACGGTAGAAGACACGATTGAACCTTATTTAATTCAGCAAGGTTTTGTTGAAAAAACGCCGCGAGGTCGGGTTTTAACTGATACGGCGTTTAAGCATTTGGGCTTGAAATAACTAACAAACAAAATGAAACAAAAAAACATCCTGCTAATCATCACAGGCTCGGTTGCCGCCTACAAAGCAATGGATCTAGTGCGCCTGCTCAAAAAAAAATCCTACAACGTCACCTGCATTCTAACCAAGGGTGCTAGCGAATTTATCACGCCGCTCTTGGCCTCAAGTCTTTCTGGAAACAAAACTTACAACGAACTTTTTTCCGTTTCTGACGAGCTCGAAATGGGCCACATTAATCTTTCGCGCCAAGCAGATTTAATCGTGGTCGCGCCCGCCACTGCTGATTTTATTGCTAAAATTTCTGGCGGTTTGGCTGACGATTTAGCTTCAAACGTAATACTTGCTGCCAACAAAAAAATTATTTTGGCTCCCGCAATGAATGAAAAAATGTGGGAAAATAAAGCAACGCAAAAAAATTTAGCCAAGGTGCTAGAATCAGGAATTTCAATGGTTGATCCCGAAACTGATATTTTAGCCTGCGGCGAATTTGGCGTGGGAAAAATGGCGGCACCAGAAAAAATTTGCGAAAAAATTTGCGAGTTTTTTGCTAATCAAAATTTGCTCAAAGGCAAAAAAATTGTAATTACCGGAGGTGCAACTTTTGAACCAATCGATCCGGTGCGCTTTATTGGCAATCACTCAACCGGCAAACAATCGCTCGAAATTGCTAAAGTTCTTAACGAGATGGGTGCAGATGTGACGCTGATTGCGGGCAATATTAGCGAAGCGATTGCGCTTTCAAAAGAAAAAATTATTCGGGTTAAAACTGCTGAAGAAATGTTTAATGCCGTGAAAAAAAACCTGACAAAAACTGATGCTTTTGTGGCTTGCGCCGCGGTTGCAGATTTTAAAGTGAAAAAAATTTCCAACCAAAAAATTAAAAAATCTGACGAGGATAAACTTATTTTGGAGCTAGAAAAAAACCCCGATATTTTGCAATTTGTCGGCACTTCAAAATCACGCCCCAAGCTTGTGATTGGCTTTGCGGCGGAAAGTTGCGATTTAGAAAAACATGCCCGCGAAAAATTGGCAAAGAAGAACTGCGATTTGGTGGTGGCTAACGACATTGAAGGTGGAGAAATTTTTGGCAGCTCGCAAACTAAAGTGGTTTTTGTTGATAAGAAAAAAACTGAAGATTTGGGCAAAATTTCAAAAGCAAATTTGGCAAAATTATTGGCGGATAAAATCGTAGAGTTACTAAAATAGCCCTCCTTAGCATGACATCGCATTTTCTCTAGCATTTTTAATCCCAACAAAAAAAACCCTCCAACTCCATTCCAACTTTTTTTAAAATTCTTATGAGTCTGAAAGATTTTATCTCTAAACAATTTGTTGATGTCATTCAATGGACCGAGTCTGAAAGCGGTGTGCTGGCCTATCGCTACCCAATGTATGACATGGAAATTCAGAATGGTTCGCAGCTGATTGTGCGACCAACTCAGATGGCGGTGTTTTTCAACGAAGGCAAATTTGCTGATCGATTTTTACCAGGCACCTACAATCTAAAAACCAACACTTTACCAATTTTAACTTCGCTAAAAAATTGGGATAAATTTTTTGAATCTCCTTTCAAATCTGACGTTTATTTCTTCAGCGCGCGCGAGCAGCTCGATCAAAAATGGGGCACCACACAACCAATTACAATTCGCGACAAAGAGTTTGGCGCGCTGCGTATTCGCTCTTTCGGCAGCTATTCTTACGCCATTTCAAATATTGAAACTTTCTGGACCAAACTTTGCGGCACCGCTGAAAAATATTTAGTGCAAAATGTTGAAGGGCAATTGAAGTCGATCATTTTAACTTCAATTTCAGAATTCTTAAGCAAGAGCGACGTAGCCTTTATTGACATGGCTGCAAACCAAGTTGCTTTTTCGCAAAAATTGCAGGAAGCAATCGCACCAGCATTTTTAAATTACGGCTTAGAGCTTAAAAGTTTTTACGTGCAAAACTTGTCACTTCCCGAAGAGCTGGAAAAACATTTGGATAAATCGAGCTCAATGCGCATTGTCGGTGACTTACAAAAATACACCCAATTTCAAACTGCCGACTCTATTTCAATTGCAGCCGCCAACCAAAATGGTGCGGCTGGAGCCGGCGTTGCGATTGGTGCCGGAGCAGTATTGGGCCAAAGCATGATGCAAAACATGATGCAAAATAGCGTGAATGTGGAGCAAGAAGATCCGATCAAAATGTTAGAAAAATTAGGTGAACTTCACACTAAAGGCATTTTGACCAAGCAAGAATTTGACGCCAAAAAAGCCGAATTATTATCCAAGATCAAATAGGTAAATGAAGAGTTGTAACTGCCCTTCTTGCGGCGCCAGCATTACTTTTATGTCGAGCCTGTCGGTTTACGCAATTTGTAAATATTGCAGCTCAATGGTGGTGCGTCGCGATTTAGATGTTGAATCAATTGGCACAATGGCAGCACTTCCCCAAGACATGAGCCCTTTTCAAATTGGCACTCAAGGCAAGTTTGACGGCGTGGGCTTTAGCATTATCGGCCGCATGAAATTATCTTGGGAAAACGGCTATTGGAATGAATGGTTTATTGTTAGCGAAGACGGTCGCAAAGGTTGGCTGGCTGAGGCGCAAGGCTTTTACGCGGTGAGTTTTGAAATTGAAGTAAACGAAGAGGTTAAAGAGAGAAGTTTTGATCACATTGCGCTTGGATCATTTCTAAAATTCCCCGACAGCCTTTTAAAAATTGTCGACATTAAAGAAGCCACTTGCGTTGCTTGCGAAGGTGAATTGCCTTTTGTAGCACCCGTGGGCCGCAAAACTAAATCGCTTGATTTGGTTGGAAAATCTGGCGAATTCGCCTCAATTGAAATTGAAAATAATCAGCGCCGCGCCTATCTCGGGCGCTACGTTGAGTGGGAAAATTTACACTGCCAAAACTTTAGAATTTTGGAGGGCTGGTGATCGAAAATTCTGCACCACAAAATCCGAAAATTTTTAGCTGCCCTGCTTGCGGCAGTAATATTTTGATCAAATCTCTTGGCCACGCAATTACCGCAATCTGCAACAATTGTTCTTCGGTGATTGATGTAAAAAACGACAATTACCAAATTATCGAAAAGGCTAATAAAAGAATCAAACCAACCACAATTGAGATTGGCGCGCGCGGCGCGCTTTTTGGCGTCACCTGGGAAGCAATTGGCTTTGTTTGCAAAAATGATGGCGACGGTTACAGGTGGGAAGAATATTTACTCTACAACCCCTACCACGGCTTTCGCTTTTTGATTCAGTCTGCCGGGCATTGGAGTTTTGCAAAAGCTTTGCAGCGTGACATCGATGGCATTGACAGCAAAGCAAGTTTTGATTTTGAGGGTCAAAATTACGTGCCATTTCTCAGCGGTGTGGCAATAGTTGAATATGTTAAAGGCGAGTTTTACTGGCGCGTCAAAAAAGGCGACAGCGCGCGAGTTTTTGATTACATCGCACCACCATTTATGCTTTCATGCGAAGGTTTGAAAGACGAAATGAACGTCTCGCAATGCCGCTATCTTAGAGTTAAAGAAGTGCAAGATGCTTTTAATTTAGGATCACTTTCCATCCCAATTGGTGTTTCTTGTAACCAGCCCTCGCCTTGCGGACAAAATTTCAAAGCATTGATCCAAACTGCCTTCATTGCTTTTGCACTTCTTTTGCTGGTGCAGATTTTAATAAATTTTTCGCTGGATAATGCCGAGGTAAAAAATATTAGTTTTGATCTCACCCCCTCACCAATCATTAAAAATACCACAATTAAAATTGCTGATATTGACCTACCAAAAGACGGTAATATCAGAATTACCAGCAATGTTGCGGTGGATAATAGTTGGGCTGAGTTAAATTTTTCTTTGGTCAATTCGCAAACCGACGAAACCTTCAACGTCTCGCAAGCAATAGAATATTATCATGGGCGTGACAGTGATGGCAATTGGAGTGAGGGATCCACAACTAAATCAAGCCTTACGAACTTGATTCCAAAAGGAAATTACCATCTGTTACTTGATTATGATTTGGGAGACCCAAGAGATTTACAATTTTCCTCTACAATCAAACGTGGCGTGCCTTATTGGGGAAATTTTTGGATGGCGGTAATTTTAATTTTCACCTATCCAATGATTCTTTTTCTTAAAATAAAAAGTTTCGAAACAAGGCGCTGGGAGAATAGTAATCTTATCGACCACTCAAATAATGAGGATGAATAATGCCCATAAAATTTAGCATTTACTGCACTATTATTGCTCTTTGGGCAAGTGTGGCAACCTACAAGAACTACACTTTTCTAAACTTTTTGAGCGGCACTCAAAAGGCATCTAAATCCGCCAAACAATATCACAAATAGGAGTAAATATGGGAATCATGGAACTAATCGAAATGAAATATGTTGTGGGCTCTTTGCTCTACACCGCAATTGGCCTATTAACTTTTATCATCAGCTTCATCTTGTTTGACGTGCTCACGCCAAAAGTAAGCGTCTGGAAAGAATTAATCGAAAAACAAAATATCGCCTTAGCAATTTTCATGTGCGGCGTGGTGATCGGCATTGCGCTAATCATTTCTTCAGCCATCCACGGCTAAAATGGCCTTACTTCTCTTCATCTCGGTTTTCGTAATCGCCACTTGCGGCCTAATCTACGAGCTGATCGCAGGCACTCTCGCCAGTTATCTTTTGGGTGACTCAATCACCCAATTTTCCACCATCATCGGCTGCTACCTTTTTGCAATGGGCATTGGTTCTTGGCTTTCACGCTACGCTAAGCGCAATCTTTTAAACCTATTTATTCGGGTTGAAATTTTAGTCGGACTCATCGGCGGCTCTTCTGCGGCGCTGCTTTTCTTGCTGTTTGAGCACGTCTATTCTTTTCGCTTACTGCTTTATTTTGTGGTTGGCGTCATTGGCATTTTGGTGGGCATTGAAATTCCGCTGCTGCTTCGCATTTTAAAAGATCGTTTCGAATTCAAAGATTTAGTCTCCAAAGTTTTCACCTTCGACTACATCGGCGCACTTTTCGCCTCAATCGTTTTTCCTCTAGTTTTAGTGCCGCATTTGGGACTAGTAAAATCTAGTTTCATGTTTGGCATTTTAAATGTGCTGGTTGCGATTTGGCTAATTTACGCTCTCAAAAAAGATTTCAAACACGCCTATTTAAACCAAGCTTTCGCCATTATTTCGCTGATTTTTTTAATGCTGGGCTTTTGCTACAGCGAAAAAATAATGAGCATTTCTGAAAGCTCCGCTTACGCGGGCAACATTATCTTCTCCGAATCAACGCCCTACCAAAGAATAATCATCACCAAAGAAAAAGACGATTTACGACTTTTTCTAAACTCTAATTTGCAATTCAGCTCACTCGACGAATACCGCTACCACGAAGCTTTGGTTCACCCCGTAATGTCAGCACTTAAAACCCCGAAAAATATTTTAATCATTGGCGGCGGTGACGGTTTGGCTTTGCGCGAAATTTTGAAATATCCGTCAGTAGAAAAAGTAACATTGGTTGATCTTGACCCCGCAATGACTCGACTCTTTTCCTCCAATCAAATTCTCACGCAGCTCAATCAAAATGCGCTTCTCTCAAAAAAACTCACCGTAATTAATCGCGACGCCTTTTTGTGGCTGAAAGAAACTCAAGACACCACTTTTGACGCTTTAATTATTGACGTGCCTGATCCTTCTAATTTTTCGGTGGGCAAGCTTTACTCAATTTCATTTTTCAAACAGCTAAAAAACATCATGTCGCGCGACTCTCTGGCTGTGGTTCAAAGCACTTCTCCCTTGGTTGCTAGAAAATCATTTTGGTGCGTCAACAACACGCTAAACGCCGCCGGATTTTACACCGCGCCCTACCACACCTTTGTGCCGTCTTTTGGCGAATGGGGTTTTGTGATTGCCTCAATTAAGCCCTACATTGCGCCGCAAAAATATCCCTCAAACCTTCGCTACATCAGCTTAGAAACCAGCAACCAAATGTTTCATTTCGCAAGCGACATGTCGCAAATCAACACCAAAATTCAGCGCCTCGACGACCAAGTTTTAGTCAGATATTTTGACGAAGAATGGTCCAAATATTTGATTTATTAGAAATGAAAATCACGCGGCGAAAATTTATTGCAGGAAGCGCCGCATCTGCTCTGGCTTTTGGCTTAACCCCCGCTCTCAACAAAGTTTTTTCTGAAAAAAAAATACCCGGAGAAATTCTTGGCGTCTCTTCTCACATCGGCCACAAATTGCGGGGTGACAAATTTCCCGCTCCAACAGTTTTTCTAAAAAAAGACGCCGTAATTATTGGCGGCGGCATTGCGGGGCTTGGCGCGGGGTACAACTTCTTCAAATCTGGCCTGACTAATTTTGCACTGCTTGATTTAGAAAAAGAAGTTGGCGGCAACTCCTCAAGCGGCAAAAATGAAATCTCGGCCTACCCTTGGGGCGCACATTACGTGCCGCTTCTAACCGATGAATCTGTGGAGATAAAAAAACTTTTTGAGGATCTAGGAATAATTACCGGCTACAAAAATGGCCTGCCAATTTACAATGAATTCTACATTTGCGCTGACCCCGACGAACGCCTTTTTATTTACGGCAGATGGTTTGAAGGCCTTGTGCCGCCAGTTGGAATTGACGCAAATGAGAAAGAGCAATATCAGCGCTTCTTTGCTTTAATGGAAAATTACAAAAAAGCCAAAGGCCGCGACGGCAAAAAAGTTTTTGCCATTCCGCTCGACAAAAGTTCTCAAGATAAAAAATGGTTAGCACTGGACCAAATCACAATGGCAAAGTGGATGCAGCAGCAGGGCTTTTCTTCAGTTAATTTGCAGTGGTACGTCGATTATTGCTGTCGCGACGATTTTGGCGTGAAAGCAAATGAAACTTCTGCTTGGGCCGGAATTCACTATTTTGCAGCGCGCTGCGGCAAGGCGGCAAATGCTGACTCCGACAATGTAATTACTTGGCCTGAGGGTAACGGCTGGCTTGCAAAAAAATTGGAAGAGCCAATTAAAAAACAAATTACCAATCGCGCTTTGGCCTACAAAATTGCCAATTGCAGTGACGGCACGGTGGATGTGGATTATTTTGATGTGGAAAAAAATCAGTCGGTGCGAATCAACGCTAAGGCAGCGCTGGTTGCAACCCCGCGCTTTATTGCCGAGCGCCTAATTGATTCAAAAAATATTAAAATTTCGGCGCAAAATTTTTCTTACGCGCCTTGGGCGGTAGCAAATATTACGCTCGACAAAATGCCGCGCGGCATTGGCGCCAATTTAAGTTGGGACAATGTGGCATTTAACAGCCCAATGCTTGGCTACGTGGTTGCAACCCACCAAATTCCGCAAATGAATCCAACCCAAACCGTAATTACTTATTACTGGCCGCTAACTCATTTAAGCCCCACTGAAGCCAGAAAAGAAGCACTTGCGCGGCCTTACGAAGAATGGCAGAAAATTTTTCTTGGCGAATTATTTTCAATTCACCCCGAATTAAGGGGCGCGGTAAAACGCCTAGACCTAAAGCTCTGGGGCCACGCAATGGTGCGACCAACCGCAGGTTTTATTTGGGGCAAAGATCGCCAAAACGCACTAAAACAACACCCCCCAATATTTTTTGCCAATTCCGACATGAGCGGAATTTCAATTTTTGAAGAGGCTTACACGCGCAGCGTTGAAGTATCGCGGCAGATTTTATCTTTTATTTTATGACCAAAACCCAACCTTGGATTTTTTCTCCCCGCTTTGATCTTGGACTAATCATCGGCCCTGCAATTTTCATCACGGCACTGGTTTTAATTTTTAATCAGCAAATTCAATCTCTCAGCGAAATGCCTTTGTGGATGTGGTTTGCTTTGGTTGTTGGCATTGACGCCGGACATGTTTACAGCACAATTTTTCGCACTTATTTGGATCGCGACGAGTTAAATAAAAGACCAGCGCTCTACACTTTAGCCCCACTACTTGCTTGGATTGTCGGCTGCTTTCTTTACTCAATTGACGCTTTGCTATTTTGGCGGGCGCTTGCTTATTTCGCGGTGTTTCATTTCGTGCGCCAGCAATACGGCTTAATGATGATTTACGCACGCGCTGAGGCGAAAAAATTTAAAATTCTCGACCAAACAGCAATTTATTTAGCGACAATTTATCCGCTGATTTATTGGCATTGCCACGCTCGCGATTTTCACTGGTTTATTGAGGGAGACTTTTTTTCATTTAGCGCTGGCATTTTTTTTAACCTCGCTCAAGCCCTTTATTTTGGGGTGTTTGCAGCTTATTTCGCCAAAGAAATTTTCTTACTTACCACCAATAAATTTTTTAACTGGCCAAAAAATCTGCTACTTTTTAGCACCGCTGCTTCGTGGTTTGTCGGCATTGTTTTTTTCAACAACGACCTAATTTTTAGCGCCAGCAATATTATTGCCCACGGAGTAGCCTACTCTGCCTTGATTTGGATCTATTCTTTCAATCAATCTCAAGTAAAAAATTCTTACGTTTTTCCTTGGTTAAAAAACTTTTTTACTTACAAAAAATTGCCTTTTTACCTCGCCGCAATTTTGCTTTTGGCGTTTTTTGAAGAAGCTTTGTGGGACGGTTTTATTTGGCACGAACACCAAGAAATTTTTCAAATTCCAGCAATTTCATCTGAGCCATTTTTAGTTTGGCTAGTGCCGCTACTCGCTCTACCCCAAGCCACTCACTACATTTTAGATGCCTTTATTTGGCGCTTAAAAGACGACGCGAATTGGAAGAAAATTTTATTTTTTAATCTGTCAAAAAAATCATGAGCAAAAATTTCACGCCCGGTACCCACCTTCTAATCGATTTTTTTGAGGCGAAAAATTTGCAAGATTTAGAGCACATTCACCAAGTCCTAACCCAGGCAGCGCTTGCTTGCGGCGCGACAGTTCTTGAAGTTAAGCTACATTCTTTTGGAGAAAATTGCGGCATTACCGGCGTGGCAATTCTCGCCGAATCGCACATTACAATTCACACTTGGCCAGAAATTAATTACGCCGCTCTCGACATTTTTGTTTGCGGATCTTGCGACGCCAGCAAGGCAATTCCGGTTTTAGAAAAGTTTTTCGAGCCAAAAAAAACCAAAATTATTGAGCAAAAACGCGGCGATTTAAATTAGAATTAATCAGCGCTCGTGCTTAAACAACTAACCTTCTTTTTAAGAAGTGGCTTTGGTTTAGAATTTTTTTCTAATATTTCTCCACCACCCCCAAATCAAGCAGCAGTTGGTTTAGGTACGCTCCGCTTTTGGCAACTTCCTGCGCATCCTTCTCACTTTTCTTGCCCAAAAAAACATCTGCAACGTAACGGCCGTAAATGTCGGTTTTGTTGGTTTTGATCACTAAAAATGGCGCGTCTTTTAAGATTTTTTTAAGCGCCAAAAAACTTTTTTGACCCTCTTTCGTGTCCGCTTCTGGTGCATTAATTTTTGCCAAACGCAAAATTTCTTTGTGAGTAATTCCAAAACCCAAATCGAGATTGACGTGCAAAGTGTCGCCGTCCACCACCCGCTCTAAAATTGCTTTGTAGCAATGCATTGCCACTGGCTTTACCGCAGATTTTTTTAACGACATTTTTTGCGCTTCAACGATTTCGCCATCTTTAAATTTGGTTTTGATTTCAGAAAAAATGCTAAATCCCAAATCAATTTTTTTTCCAAGCTGCTCAACAATTTTGTAGGTAAAAAGCTGCGCTTGCGGACGACTTAGTTTTGCGTTGGTTTTTGGTTTGGATTTCTTTTTTTCAGAAATTTTTGACTCAGCTACCGCGCGCTGTAAATCACCAGAGCTCAAATTATTTTTTACCGTCAGCTCTTCAAAAATCTGACGCTTTTCGTCACTTTCAATTGCCGCTAAATTTCGGTAGTGACTCCAACTTAAATCATTTTCTGCAACTGGCAAAGTTGGGTAAGCTTTGTAAAAAGCCCGCATTTGGTACAACACACTTTTGGCAATTGCGGTGTCTTTTTCCAACTCTTCAAACATTTTTTTGCCGTACTCAGCGCGCTCGTCCGATTTTAAATGCGCGTCAATTTCTCGACCAATTTGCCAACTCATTACCACCTTTTGGCGGTTCACAGTTTGGACAATATTTTTCTGCGTCTGCTTAATTAATTTCTTAATTTCGGCGAGTAGTTTTGAGTAGTTTTTGAGCGCAATTTTCATCTGGCTTAGAGTCTTTATTTACAAGGGTTTTTAGAGTTTTTCTTGAATTCTCACCTGCAGGTGAGAATTCAGATTCTCTCGCGAAAAACCGCCAAAATTTCTTCCAACCACTGAAGATTTTCCAGGCTAATTTTCTGGGTAAATTTTTCTAAAATCTGCTCGTGGTAATTGCAAAGCCACTTACGCTCTGGGTACGTCAACATTCTAAAATCAATCAACTTGGGATCTAGCGGCGCCAAAGTCAGGGTGCGAAATTGCAAAAATTTCTCGTCGAATTTTTCAACCAGCATTAGGTTTTCAATGCGAATTCCGTATTCGCCTTCTTTGTAAAATCCAGGTTCGTTTGACAGAATCATTCCCTCAAGCAACGGCTGGTGAGCACGCTTGCTGATTCCACACGGGCCTTCGTGCACCGACAAAAAGCTACCAACGCCGTGACCGGTGCCGTGGTCGTAATCAAGTCCGGCGCGCCACAAATGTTCGCGAGCCAGGGCGTCAAGCTGCGCGCCCGAAGTGCTGCGCGGAAATTTCGCTCGCGCCAAAGCAATGTGTCCTTTCAAAACGCGGGTGAAATTTGCAACCATTTCGTGGGTTGGTTTTCCAACTGCAATGGTGCGCGTGACGTCGGTGGTGCCAAAAAATTCGCAGCCAAAATATTGCCCGCCCGAGTCGATTAAGTAGAGCGAATTGCCGGCGATTTTTTTGTTAGTTTTTTCACTAGCGTGGTAGTGAATTACCGCGCCGTTGCTGGCGAATCCCGAAATTGAAGCGAAGCTTGGGTACAAAAAATCTGAATGTCTTTTACGAAATTCGAGCAATTTTTCTGCCGCTAAAATTTCGTCAGTTTCTGGGTTTGTGCTCAACCAAAATAAAAATTTTGTCAGCGCCAATCCGTCAACTTCGTGAGCTTTAATTGCGCCAGAAATTTCGGCCGAATTTTTGCAAGCTTTGGCAATTTCAATGGCGTCGGTTTTGAAAATTATTTCAGATTTGTTTTTTTCAAGCAGGCTAAGAAGCCACTGGTTCGTTGACGCTGCGTCAATCTGAACTTTTTTTAGCTTCGCAATTCGCAAGGTGAAATTTTCGAGCGCAACAAAATTAACCCCCGCCAAATCTGGATGCGCGCGCCTTAAATCAACAAATAAATCAACCTCACCACTTTTAAATAAAATTGCGTAAGCCAGCAAAAGCGGCGTGGCTTCTACGTCGGCGGCGCGAATATTGAGCAACCAGCAAAGGTTTTCAGGCTTGGTAATTACCACCGCATCCGCCGCTAGTGTTTGCAAAATCTGGGCGCGTTTGGTTTGCGAATCGAGGCCAGTAAGATTTTCGTCACAAGAAAAAATCGCCGAATTTCTTGGCAGCGGACGATTTTGCCAAATGTCATCAACCGGATTTTGCTCAAGGAAGACGTGGTTTTGCGGCAAAGATTTGGCAAAATTTACGCCAGTTAATTTTGGATCCAGCGCCAAAACTCTCTCACCTAAATTCTCCTGCAACCAAGCAAGTGGCGATTTCTGCGCAATGTTAAAAATTTCAAACTCACCCAAATCAAGCTCACTTTTGACCTGCAAAATGTAGCGCCCGTCGGTAAAAAAATACGACCTCTCCTGCCCAATAATTACTGTCGCGGCAGACCCGGCAAAGCCTGTCAAATATTGAATGCGCTTCTGGCTTTCTGGCAAATATTCCGAAAAAAATTCGTCACAATTCGGCAGAAAAAAGAAATCGATTTTTTGTTCTTTTAAAAAATTTTTTAACTTTGCTAACATGTTTTTACCAATTTAATTAACCCAAAAACCCACACCTAAAATGTCCGAAATCAGTCGCTTCTTTGGAATTGTCATTCAAATGTATTTCAATGAACACAATCCACCACATTTTCACGCAAGGTACAACAACTACAGAGCTCAAATTGACATTGAGAATTTTGGAATAATTGACGGACATTTACTTCCAAAAGTATTTGCTCTAGCTGTTGAGTGGGCAGGTATTCACCAAAAAGAGTTGCAAAAAATTGGATCAACATTCGAAAAGACGGCAGCTTCGCCACAATCAATCCGCTGGAGTAGTAATGAATTACGTAGTAGACGCTTCTTACATTCAAGATTATCAAATCCACCTCGTTTTTAACGACAAAAAATCTGGAGTTGTCGATTTAGAAAAAACTATTCGAGACGACCACAGAGCAATTTTTAAAGAGCTAGTTGATTTAACAAATTTCAAAAATTTTAAGGTCGAAGCCGACACGATTGTTTGGCACAATGGTCTAGACCTTTCTCCCAAATACCTTCACGACCTATTAATTAAACAAAATGGCCACTAAAAAAACTGCCTATTCCTGTCAATCTTGCGGCGCAATTCATTTTAAATGGGCGGGCAAATGCCCTGATTGTGGGGCGTGGAACAGTATTGTTGAAGAATTTGCTGAAGGTGGCGGCTCGCATTTTACGCGAATTGTTGACGACAAAAAAAATAAAAAATCTGACGCCAAGAAAATTGAATTGGTGCAGCTAACTGGCGAGGCACAAAATTTTCCGCGCATTCAAACTAACATTAACGAACTTGATCGCGTGCTGGGCGGCGGCTTGGTGCAAGGATCTGTGGTGTTAATTGGCGGAGATCCCGGCATTGGAAAATCGACTTTGCTTTTGCAAACGGCAGAAAGTTTGGCTCAAGGAAAAAATCAGGTAATCTACATTTCAGGCGAAGAATCAATTGACCAAATTCGTCTGCGGGCGCAGCGAATGGGTGTTAAACAAGATTCAATTCAACTTGCAGCAACCACCAACGTGGCTGAAATAATTAATTCCGTTGACGGCAAAAAGCTGCCAACGGTTGTGATTATTGACTCAATCCAAACAATGTTTTTAGAAGATTTAGCTTCCGCACCCGGCACCGTTTCACAAGTGCGAGCGGCGGCGGGTGAGCTGACAATTTTTGCCAAAAAAAATAACATTACTTTGCTGATTGTTTCGCACGTAACCAAAGACGGCCAAATCGCTGGGCCCAAGGTTCTAGAGCACATGGTTGACACCGTGCTTTATTTTGAAGGCGAAAAAGATCTGCATTTTAGAATTTTGCGCTCGATTAAAAATCGCTTCGGTGCGGCCAATGAAATTGGCGTTTTTGAAATGAATGAAATTGGTCTTTCGGAAGTGTCAAACCCCAGTGAACTTTTCTTAACTTCTTACGACCGCGAAACTAGTGGCTCGATTGTTTTTGCTGGCGTTGAAGGCAGCAGGCCAATTTTAGTTGAGATTCAAGCACTGGTTTCACCAAGTTTCATTCCAACTCCAAGACGCGCCGTTGTTGGTTGGGACACTAATCGTTTGGCAATGGTAATCGCTGTTTTAAACAGTCGTTTCGGCCTCAATCTGTTCGACAAGGAAGTTTATTTAAATATTGTCGGCGGCCTAAAAATTGAAGAAACCGCGGCCGATTTGGCGGTGGCCTGCGCCCTAATTTCTGCAGCGCGCGACATTGCGCTGCCCGCTTCAACAATTGCCATTGGCGAAGTTGGTTTAAGCGGCGAAGTTAGAATGGTCAGTAATTTAGAAGGAAGATTAAAAGAGGCGGCTAAGCTTGGCTTCAAGAATTGCTTGATTCCAAAAGCAAATGAGAAAAATAAAAACTTCGCGGCACTAAAAAAATTACTACCGGAATTAGAATTGCATTTAATTGGTCACATTCGTGACTTGGCAAAATTTTTTAAAAAAGGCTAATTTATGAAAAAATTATTTAAGACTCTTACCGCTTTAACCTTTTTTTTAGCGGCTTCAAACGCTTCTGCTGCCAACACAGAATTTTTAGTTCAAATCAAAGATCACAAATTTGAACCGGCAGAAATTATGGTTCCAGCTGATCAAAAATTCACTCTCGTTATTGAGAATCTCGACAACACTTTAGAAGAATTTGAAAGCAGTGATTTAAAAAAAGAAAAGTTGGTTGGCGCGGGAAAAAAAGTTAACATCGTCATCAGCCCTTTAAAATCAGGCGAGTACAAGTTTTTTGGCGATTTTCACCAAAAAACTGCACAAGGAAAAATTATTGTTCAGTAGTCGTTTCTTCTTCTGGTTCTAAAATAAAACTGATCTTTTCTACCACCTCTTTGGCAATGTCGTCAGCACTTTCAATTGCTGTTGCGGCGTTGCTAATAATGGCCTGAAGCGCTTTTTCGTTTTGCAAAAATTCTCGCACTTGCGCCACCAAACTTGCTGCCGAGTCAACCAGCACACAAGCATTTCTTGCTTCTAGCGTGGCGTAAATTTCTTTAAAATTTTCGACGTTGCGACCCGAAATTACTCCGCATCCAAGCTTAATTGCTTCAAATGGATTGTGGCCCCCAACCTTTGCTAGCGAGCCTCCGATGAAAGAAAATTTCGCTAGGCGGTAAAAAATTCCAAGCTCGTTTAAAGTGTCGACCAAATAAATTTCGGTGCCGCTTTCTAGATTTTCTTTTTTGCTACGTTGCGCCAATTTTACTGAATTTAGCAAAGGCTTAACTTCTTCTGCGCGATTAGGGTGACGCAAAACCAAAATGGTTAAAAGATCGGGAAAATCTTTTTTAAGCAGTTCGTGGGTTTGCATTATTATTTCTTCTTCACCTTTGTGAGTGCTGGCTGCAAGCCAGAATTTTCTGGAACCAATTTGGGTTTTTAATTTAGTTAATTCGTCAGCATCAAAGCCTAAATTTTGCGCCTGCGACTTGAGGTTGCCGTAAAAGAAAATTTCCTGATCGGTTAATTTTTGCAAACGCGCTTTATCCTCTTCGCTTTGCGCAAAAATTCCGGCGAAAGCATCAAAAATACTAAAACCACAAGATTTAGCAAAACGCCATTTTGCTGAGGATTTTTCTGACATTCTGGCATTGACCAAAAAGGTCGGAACATCCATTTGATTGGCCACATCAATCACGTTTGGCCAAATTTCTGACTCAACAAAAAGTGCCACTTCGGGGCGCCAAAAATAGAAAAAATCTTTAACACAAAAATAAGTATCAATTGGCAGAAACTGATGCACCACGCGGCCGTTGAATTGGGGAATTTTTGCCGCAACAACTGCAGCTGAGGTCACAGTGGTTGTGGTGAATAAAATTGAAACTTTCGGAAAAAAACTCAGCAACTCTTCAATTAAAATAAATGCCGAATTTGTTTCACCAACACTAACGGCGTGAAGCCAGATGATTTGGCCTTTGGGACGAAGTGCTGTGGGCTTTCCGAAACGTTCTTTTAAGCGCTTTTTATCTTCTTTTTTTTTGTAAACGCGAAAGAAAAGGTAAAGCTCAAGAAATGGGAAAAGTGCAACTGAGAGAATTCGGTAGATTAGCATTTTGTAAGTGACATAAAAAATTAAAAATTAAAAAACCAATTCACCTAAAATCCACCGGCGCTTTTAATAAAAAAGTTTTTCAGCACCGGAATTTTATTTACTAAACCAAGTCCCAAGTCACGAATTACACTCACTGACAAGCTCTTAGTTTCAAAAAGTGAATTTAAAACGTCGGTTGCAACCAACATTTTTTTCGCCTGAGATTTAGCTTTTTTATTGTAAGAATTAATCAGGTTTTGACTCGAAATATCCAAACCAGAAAGCAGATTATTTTTCACCAACTCACACAAAATTTTAATTCCCGAAATCGCCAAATTAAAACCCTGTCCTGCGATTGGATGCACGCCACAAGAGGCGTCGCCTATTAACAGCATTTTTTCGTGGTAGAATTTTTCTGCCTCAATTGCGGTGAGCGGGTAAGAAAATTTTTCCGAAATTACCGCAGCTTTTCCTAAACAGTCTTCCATTTTTTTGTTTAATTGCTGAGCAAAATTTTCTTCATCCAAACTTAAAATCGCTTGCGACAGCTTGTCGGGAGCGATCCAAACAATTGAAGATTGGTTAGGATTTTGCAGCGGCAAAATTGCTAGCGGCCCACCGGGTAAGAATTTTTCGTAAGCAACATTTTCGTGCGAACGCTGGTGCTCAATATTAAAAACAATTGCGGTTTGGTAATATTTTTTTTGCGTGGTGTGAATTTGATAAATCTCCCGCAGCTTAGAAAAACGGCCGTCGCAGGCGAGTAGTAATTTTGAATTTAGAATTTTTCCGCCATCTATTTTGATGGTAACGCCATTTTCAAAAGCAATTTCTTCGTAAAAATTCGGCGAGAACACCGTGATATTTTTACGCAGCAACATCTGATCGCGCAGCGCGTTGTGGATGTGGTAATTTTCAATAATTTGTCCCAACTGCCCTGATTTTTCATCAACCTCGCGGCCAATAAAATCAAGGAAGAAAGGCGATTTGTAATCGGTGATTTTAATGTCAGATATTGCACCAGCATGTTTTTTAGTTTCGTCGAAAATTCCAATTTCCCTAAAAAGCTGCAGCGACGCCGAAGAAATTGCGTAAGCACGCCCGTCACGCTTTCTGTCTGCTTTTAGGATGTCTTGCTTTTCAATAATGGCGATTTTTAGGTCTGCCGAAACATTGCTAAGAGCAAGCGCCGCAGTCATGCCCGCAAAGGATCCACCAATTATTGCGATGTCGAAATTTTCTGACATTAAAGTTTTTTGTTTTTGTTTTTGGCTAAAAAATTCTCGCCACTAATCACACTTTTTCCGGTTTTTTCTTCTAGGTTAAGGTTAAAATTTAGATCATGTTTTTCGGATTAACCCATTCGTCAAACTGAGCTTCGGTTAAAAGGCCTGACGCTAGTGCCGCAGCTTTTAACGTAGAGCCCTCCTTGTGTGCTTTTTTGGCGATTTTGGCGGCATTGTCGTAGCCAATGTAAGGATTTAGCGCCGTTACCAACATTAGCGATTGATCGAGAAGTTGGGTGATACGTTCGCGATTTGCCACGATTCCAACCAAGCATTGATCGATGAAACTGTTGATTCCGTCGTTTAAAAGATTGATCGATTCCATTACGTTGCGAATAATCATTGGGCGAAAAACGTTGAGTTCGAAATGTCCGTTTGAGCCACCAACTGTTACAGCCATGTGGTTGCCCATGATTTGGCAGGCGATCATTGTTAGCGCTTCGCACTGGGTTGGATTTACTTTGCCTGGCATTATTGAAGATCCTGGTTCGTTTTCAGGAAGGCTGATTTCGCCAAGTCCCGAGCGCGGGCCTGACGCCAAGAAACGAATGTCGTTGGCAATTTTCATGCAAGAAACTGCTAGTGAATTTAGTGAGCCAGAAAAGTTGACCAACTCGTCGTTGCAGGCCAAAGCGAAGAATTTATTTTTGTTGGTAAAAAAGCTGTCAGCTTCTCCCAATCCTAGTTTTGCAAGATTCGAATCTTTCACCTTCCACACTCCATCCGCCAAAGTTGTGCGACCTAAATCTAAATTTAAAAGTTTGGCGTGAAGCGCTTTTAAACCGGAAACTTCGGTGATTTTTTGCGCAAAATTTACGGCGAATTTCGGATGGCAATTTAAGCCCGTTCCAACTGCGGTGCCGCCTTGGGCCAGAGCTGTCACGTATAAAATCGATTGAGAAACAAACACTGCTGCTGACTGAATTTGCACTTTGTAAGCCGAAAATTCTTGGCCCAAAGTTACCGGAGTTGCATCTTGCGTGTGGGTTCTACCGATTTTGATAATGTCGTTAAATTCAGCTTCTTTTTTGCCCAACTCATTGGCAAATCGAACCAAAGTTGGCAGTAATTTTTCGTAAGTTGTTAAAACAGCCGCAACATGCATGGCTGTTGGAAAAGTGTCGTTTGAACTTTGGCCCAAATTAACGTGATCGTTGGGATGCACCGGCGATTTTCCACCTTTAATTCCTGTCACTTTTTCATTAGCAACTGAGGCGATTACTTCGTTGGTATTCATGTTGGTTTGGGTGCCGGAGCCGGTTTGCCAGACAACTAGCGGAAAATGATTTTCGTAAAACCAGTCGAATTTTGCGAGGATGGTGTCAACTGCATCGACGATTTTGTCCGCCAAGTCTGGGGAAAATTTTTTGAATTCGTCTGAAGTTGGATCTAAAGCCATCAAGTCTTTATTGGTAAGAGCTGCCGCCTTTTTGATTAGCAGCATCGCACGCACAACTTCCTTAGGCATTTTATGACCTGGATTATCGTTGCAGATTGGAAAGTTTTGTACAGAGCGCTGAGTTTGCGCGGCGTAGTAGGCGTCAGCAGGAACTTGAATTTCGCCGAAAGAGTCGGATTCAATGCGGAAGTTTTCAGTCATTTTTTTAGTAGTTAAAAAGGTTAATAGGTCCCCGAGCAAAGCGAAGCGTCGTCGAGGGCTGTAACAAGATCGGTTTTCAGGCCCCTCGAAGACGGCCTTACGGCCTTTGCTCGGGGACCTAAAAAACTTTTAAGAAATACAAATCCTCACAAATTCCTCAACATCAAGGCTGGCCTTTCCAACCAGCAATCCGTTGACACCATCAATTGCTAAAATTTCTTTTGAATTTTGCGAAGTGACCGAACCGCCGTAAAGCGTGAAATATTCTTTGGCGCGTCCCGCAAATTTTTCGTTAAAAACTTTTTTAAATAAATGCGCCATTTCAGCGATTTGATCGAGAGTTGGAGTTAATCCCGTGCCAATCGACCAGATTGGCTCATAGGCAATCACCATTTTTTCAAATTGCGCGCCTTGTGGAATTGATTGCATTAGCTGTTTGTAAACAAACTCTAAATGTTTTCCTAAGTCGCGCTTTTCTTTGCTTTCGCCAACGCAAATGATTGGAGTTAATTTTTGCGCAAGGGCGGTGCTAATTTTTTGCGCGACGATTTCGTTAGTTTCAAAGTGGTGGGCGCGGCGCTCCGAGTGACCTAGAATCACATATTGGCAGCTGACTTTTGTGAGCATTTCAGCGCTGACATTTCCAGTGAAAGAGCCACTGATTTCGTGGTGACAATCTTGCGCACCGAGCTTGATTGGACGTTCTTTTAACAAAATTTCGGTTAGCTCTTCCGGCGAAAAATCTTCAAATTTTTTGCCACTATCTTTCATGATTTCTTCGAGCTTTTGAAAGCCATCTCCCATCAATTCGCTGTCGATGTAGTCAAGCATCATCACCGAGGGGCACAGCACCATTTCAACATTTTTTAGCTGATCGTATTTCTCAGAAAAGTTTTTGAAAAAACCGTCAAGCCACGCGTCAGTTTCATCAAAGGCGTGATTCATTTTCCAATTGGCGGCAATAATTTTCATGTTTTTATTTTAAGAAATTAATTGTTTTAGATCTTCGCCGAACACCTGATAGCGCCAGCCTGCAACGATTTTACTTAGAATCTTTTTTTCGCAGATAATTTTTTTGAGATCCGAACTAGTGATTAAAAACTGCTCCTGAAATTTTTTTTGCACCGCAATTTTGGCAAGCAAAATCTTGGCCTCACTAAATTTTTCTTTTTGCTTTTGCGTCATCGGCACTTCTCTTTTTTCTGAATTTATTTCAGCAAAAAGCTCTTCTTTTGCATCAAGAATTTTTTTGATTTCGCCTTGCATTTCGGCAGTGAAATTTTGCGTCACCTCTTGGCCTAAAGCAATACGCTCCAAGATTTCATCTTTAATAAAATGTTGGCGCGGAACGTCGATTTTTCTGGCCCAAATTTCACGCCACAAAATGAGATTTTTGATTTTTACAATTTGCGATTCGCTTTTGCCTCTGAAGGCAAAATTTTTGCTCAGCGAGTCGTCAGATTTTAATAAATTTTTATTAATGAAATTTTGCATCTCTTCTAAAAACCAGCTGAGGCGCTGATTTTGCGTGAGAATTTCGTAAAATTTTTCGTAAATTTCTTCTAAGAAAAATACATCAAGCAAAGCATATTCAACTTGTTTCTGGCTTAATGGACGCAACTGCCAATTGCTTCTTTGCTGTTTTTTATTGAGCTGTTGATTGAAAAGAGTTTCGACCAATCCCGAATAGCCAACACTAAAACCCAAATCGCAAAAATTTGCCATCACTTGCGTATCAACAACTCCTTGCGGTAGTTGGTTTGATTTGTGGTGAAAAATTTGTAAATCTTGCGCTGATGAATGAAGAATTTTGATAATTTTTGGGTCAGCAATAATGGTAAAAAGCTCAGTTAAATCAAGGTTGCACAGGCAATCGATGATAAATGATTCTTTGGTGCCTTGGGCGTTTTTTACGGCAATTTGAATGATTGAAAGAATTGGGTAATAAGTGGTTTCGCGAGTGAATTCTGTATCCATCGCAAAAATTTTTGCGGCTTTGATGAGCTTGATTACGGGCTGTAATTTTAACTGAGAATCAATGTAGAAATTTTCTGAATTTTGCAATTTTATTTTACCCACTTTTTACCCCCCTTTACCTAGATTCATTTCATCTTTAGAAAAGTGCAAACCAGATGCTGCTTTAATGTCGCCTCGACTAATACCAGTTGACTTCGACACGCCCATTTTCTTGACCTCTTTAGGCGCTGGTGATTTGGTAGGAGAAATATCAAAATCATCTTTTGCCCCACGCGTTTTGAGCTCCTCAAGAGTTTTAGGATCAGCAGATTGTGGATCTGGACCATCAACCAGATCAACTTCTCTTAAACGATTGACTTCCATTTCAATCATTAGCGATTCGAAATATTTAATGTTTTCACCGGCACTATTGGTTGAAAAGCCTTTAATATTAAAGCTAGCTGCCCAATTGGAAACATATTCGTTATTAAATTTTACACGCTGATCATTGATCAGCTTTTCTTTCTCAGCTGGATTTGTCATCGCAGCTTCAAACTTTTGCAGATCTCTACCAACTCCTTCAAAAAGCAAAAAATTTCGCACAAATGGATCCTCGCTACCAGCGCCTCGAACAAGTTCTATAATTTTACCCGGAGATTCTAAACCACTCTTTTTCATGTTTATCAATGCTTGCTGCTTTTGTGGCGGCAAATCCTTGCTCAATGCAGCCAATGTTTTTTCATCGGTTTCACAGAAAAATTCTGCCAACCGACCAACAGCGTGCGACCGCTTGCAAGACTCGATAATATTCTTGGCATAAGATTCTACTCTGCTTTCTTGAATCTGCTTTCCTGTTTTTAAAAATTCTTCTTTTAGACTCTTCAACGCTTTTTCTCGCGCCTCCATATGGTCTCTTTTGTCGGTATAATTGAGGTAGTTGCTACTAAGACCATAAGTTGCTGCCAAACCTGCCATACCAAGTGCGGCAAGAGGACTAGATAGTAGCGGAAAACCCATCTCAAGTAGTCCGGCTGATACTGGATTGCGAGTGGCGAAATCCATAATATCGCTTAATTGATTAATTATCGGAACGTGCTCTAGAGTAAATTGGATGAGATCCGGCACGTGACACAACTCAGCAAATTGACCAAAAGGACCAAAAAATGCATTGGTTGGAAGCGCCGCCAAACCTTGTGCAAAAGTTCCATTCATCATAACTGGCCCGAGTAAATTTCCAATTATCGGCCCTAAAGCAATGCCAGTAGCAAATGGCCCCAAGACAACAAATGCGCACATCAAGGTCCATTTTTGAGCATCATCTTCTTTATCAAAATGCCCTTGCAATCCGATATTTTTCTTACCGCTACCTGTCAGAGTTTCTTTATTTCCATCCTCGATTTTTTTCTGTAGCTCTTCGTAGCGTTTTTTGTCTTCTGCTTCCGATTGAGCGATCATCTGATCTAGGGCATTATTCATCTCCAGCGCCATTGCCGCACCCATTGGATCGTTACCTGCAATCAGGCCAGCATTTCTGCTTTTTAGAAGGTGAAAAAAACTGGCGCGATCCTTTCCCGGGCAAGTGCGGTAAAGCATGTCGTAAAGCGCATCATTTCGTTTATCGGCATATTTTTTGTAATCAGAACTTTCTGAAGGATCGGTACTGCTGATCAAACCTTTACCGAGCTTTTTAGCGGCTTCAAGAGTTAGGGCGCCAATAGACTGCAATCTATTGCTTAGCTCATGCCTTTCTCTGGAATGTTTGCGACATTCTTGCTCTTCCTCTGGCGTAAGCTCAGCTATGCCATTTTTTATAAAATTTTCTAATCTTTTATTATTAACCCTTATATCATCTCGCGCCGAAACTTCAGAATCGAAAACGTTATTACGATAAAATTTGTTCGGATTATCAATAAAGGCACCATCGTGATGTCCTGATTTTATCGCATGAATTTCCGCTTCAGTTGCGCCCGACATTCTTACCGGAGCATCATTTCTTGGAAACCCATCCCAACTTGGCGTGTATCCCTGACCACGCGCATTATTCTGCTGCATCTGCTTACTAACTTGTCTGTAGAAACCCTTAAGATCAAATTTATGAGGGTTAAGCTCTTGGTCTCTGATTCTAATTTCTTCTCTCAAGACATTTTCGTAGTAAGTTCTTGCTACCGCGCCTTCTTGAAAAACCTCTAAAGCTTTTTTCAAATACCTTTCTATATCCGCGTCAGTGCGACTAGATTTACAATTGCTCAGCAAACCTTTTTTGATTTTATCAGCCATCCCCGGATGACTATCGTAAATATCTGCAACACCGTATTCGTGCTGCTTCCCACCAACTTTAACAACTATTGCCTTAGCGGCGAAAAGTTCGTCAACTCTTTGTTCGATAGTTTTCGTTTGAGGATTGCGCATATTTGAATATTTATTTTGGCTCTAAAAATTATCGCGATTTTTCTTGTGAGAAAAATCCATTAGTCCCCAACCTGATTTCTTGACATTAGGTAAGTAAAAAATAGATTTTTCCATACCTTTCACCAAATTTCCAACAACTTTATCGAGATTAAAAATGTTCAAACAATTACTTACCTTAGCGGCCGTTTTTTTGTTAATTTCTTGCAGCAGCAAGGTCAAAAAAAATGACACTGCCGAAACCACTTCAGAAGTGAAAATCGAAGATAAATCTAACGACAAAAATAACTATCAAGCTATTGCAGACGCAGAAGCAGCGGCAGCTTTAGACAAACAAACTCAAGATCAAATCCAAGAAGTTGAAGTTCAAGACCGTGTTCTTTTCGGTTACGATTCTTCTGATCTTTCAGATGAAGCTAAAAAAATTCTCGACACTCAAGCCGCTTGGTTGAAAAGCGACGCTGCTCTTAAAATCACCATCGAAGGACATTGCGATGAACGCGGAACTCGCGAATATAACATCGCTTTAGGCGACAAAAGAGCAAACTCTGCTAAATCTTACCTAACTTCAAACGGCGTTGATTCTGCAAGAATTAAAACAATTTCTTACGGCAAAGAACGCCCAGCATTCTTCGGAACTAGCGAAGATGTTTTGGCTAAAAACAGAAGATCTGTAACAGTAGTTAACTAATCATGACTTCTTACCAAGATACTTTTTGCGCCCAGTTAAACGACATGTTTGCGGCCGCAAAAGTATCTGGCACGGTGAAGCTAAATAACAGTTTAGCTTCTAAAGCCGCCAACGCCTCAGCCCAAGCTTTCGGAATTTTACCCGGAGTTGGCTCAGTAATACAAAACCTCACCGAACTGGTAAATTCAGGATCCGACACCATCCAACAAAGCTACCAACAGCAGAGTTACACCAATCTTTTAAACACCGATCCCAGCCACAGTAGCGAAAAATTTGAAAGATTTTCTGAAGATCTTGCCAAGCAATTTGCTGCCAACAGAACCGATTTAAGCGAAGAAGCCGCAAAGAAAGATGCTGCCAAAGTACTTGAATTAATGTGCAGCGGAAAATGTGGTAAAATTTCAGATCCTAAAACATCTCAAGATTTATTAGCATCGGTTACAGTAGCGAAAGCCTTTACACCCAATCGCCACGAAGATAAGGGAAATTTTACTCACAGAATTCTTGAACAAGAATCTCACCACTACGCACCAACCAAAACATCTTCTCACGATTAATTCGTCAGAGTTTTTATCCACATCTTAGAAACTTTCTCCGCCAAAGAATTTTGCTCACAGCGATTGTGCAGATGCGCAAAATCAAACTTATCCATATTTTGATCTTGGTCACCGCAAGAATAAAAATATTCCATCTCGCCTTTTTCATTTTCTCTTTTTTGCAAACATTGTGAGCAAACGCCTTTGAGCATACATTGCATTGGTGCGTTCAAACTGGTAATGGCAATTGACGCATTGCTAATTGATGCAACAGAATTTTCGTGACGCAATTTGGCAATTTCATGCATCATTTGATCGTTGCCGATGGTGAAAACTCGATCAATTTTTTGAGAATTTTTAGCAAAATAAGATTTTAAAGAATCAATCACTGAGCCTTGAAAATAGTCATTCTCAGCCGCTTCATCTTCGATTGAAATTATCAAATCAGCGCAAGATTTTTTCATTCTCTCTTGGCGAACAATAAAAGACTTTTTGCGATACCCAGCAAAAAACAAAACTTTACAACCATTAGCACTAAATGCTTCCGCCAAAGCCGTAAGCGGCTGATTGCCACGCCCTCCTCCAATTAAAACCACAGTTTCATTTCTAGGAATTACAGTTGGCCTGCCACTTGGACCCATAAAAATACAAGGCTCACCCGACTTAAAATTTTTAATCAAACTTGTTGAACCACCAGTATCAACAAAAATGGCACTGATAATTCCAGAGTTCACATCAATTGATAATGCGGTCAGTGGCACACCTTCCATCGCCATTATTTGGTCACCAACTTTTTGCGCCAAAGCGTGATAATTTTGCAGACGAAAAATGTGGCCAATCTGCGTGCGTTTTGCTAAAAGTGGAGCCTTGATGAAAACTTCATAAACGTAGTCTGAAAGCTTCTCGATCTTCTCAATTTTTGCCTGAAATTCGTCATTTATTTTTGCTAAAAAATCAGCCTCAAATTCAGTCGCATCATTTTTAAATAACGCCGTAATTTGGTGGTAACCAACTTTAGCGCTCGCCATTGCCTTCACGACATTGCCTTCAAAATTAGGATGCAAATCACCAAAAAAACTCACCGCTTTTTTAGAAGTTTCATCAATTTTTGTAATCACACTTCCACTGCTTACAGCCTTGAAATATTTGCCCTCAAGCTCGAGATTTAAACCATCTTCTAAAACCGGAGAAATATTTGGCGTGGTGCCTGCAGCAATTAAAAGTGACTTACACGAAAACTCGCGGCCTTCCAAACACTGCAAATTTTTAATGTGACCAAACTCATCAATTTCAACTGCAAGCGGCGTAACATTTTCAATAAATTCCACACCTTCCTCAAAAGCTTTATTAAGCTCTTGGTGATTCAGCCTGTAGGCTGGAGAGTCTTGAATGGCTTTACGGTAAAGAATTTTTACACCGCCCCATTTTTTTAATAATTCGTCAACACTGCCGCCGCGAAGATCAGATGCGTGGTTCAAAAATTCCTCAGCAATAATTTTTTCTTCTAGGTTTAAAGCCGCCCAAATTTTTTCTTTGCCAATTGCCGCAACTTTTTTCTCAAATTTTTTAATTTGCGTAATGTAATAAGCCTGCGCTTCACAAGCGGTGTCAACTGCCGTAAGCCCTCCGCCGATCACCGCAATTGGCATTCTAATTTGCAAATTGCTAAATAACTCTTCCTTAAAAGCGCCGCTTAATTGCAGCGACATTAAAAAATCTGAAGCTGATCTAACGCCTTTAGCAAAATTATTTTTGAGATTAATGATATTTGGCCGACCCGCACCAATACAAAGTGCAACATGGTCGAAGCCATAATTTTCAAAAGCAGTTTTATCAGTAATTGACGAACCAAAACGAATGCCACCAAACATTCTAAAATTTTCTCTGCGCTCTAAAAGCAAACGAATCACCTTCAAAAAATTCTTATCAAAACGCACCGTAATTCCATATTCGGCAACACCGCCAAAGCCATGAATCAAGCGGCTTGAAAGCGGTTCGTAAATTTCGTCTAAAAATTTTATCGGTTTAAATTTCTGGCGATTACCCAATTCATCAATGCCAGAAATTTGCGAATTTAGCGGCTCAATTTTTAAACCATCAATTGCCACAACTGTGTGACCGTCATTAAGCAAATGATGCGCCAGAGTATATCCTGCAGGCCCGAGTCCAGCGATTAGAATTTTTTTGCCAGAATTCTCTCTCGGCAAATTGCGCTCTAAATTCAGCGGATTCCAACGCGTTAAAAGCGAGTAAATTTCAAAACCATAAGGCAGAGCCAAAACATCTTTTAGGGTGCGAGTTTCGATTTGCGGAATATCCACCGCATCTTGTTTTTGGTAGATGCATGACTTCATGCAATCATTGCAAATTCGGTGTCCGGTTCCTGCAATCATCGGGTTGTCCACAGCCGCAATGGCAAAAGCGGCGAGCGAAAAACCTTCTGATTTTAACAAATTCATTTCAGAAATTTTCTCATCGAGTGGGCAGCCGTGAAGTTCAACTTTGAGCGGATCTTGCTTAAATTCTTTAGTTTCTTTGTCGCGAATTCCGCTGCGACAAGAATCTTTTTCCTGCTTGTGGCAGAAAATGCAGTAGTGAGTTTCAGCTAACACCCGATTGAGCTTGAAGCCTTTGTCGGTCAAATCAAAACCAGTGCGTTTTGATTTATCAGCGCACGGCGAAACCAAATTTTGGTGATCAGTTTTTTTTGGCAAAATAAAAAGCGCGCCGTTTTTGTGAAGGCGGCGACCCTTGCTAGAGTAGAGCGCCCAAGTTGTGTAGTTGGTTAAAATTTCTAAATTTTGGACTGTAGCAATTTTTTCAGCTAGTTGTTTTTCTAAATCATCAACATCATCAAAAGTGATTTCTAAATCTTTTAGAATCCTTATTCCGTCAACTCCCGCAACCGCGTCACTAAATTTTTTTGCAACATCACGCTGCACAAATTCACGACGAATTTGATAAATTTTTTGCAACTCATCGTGACGTTTTTTTAAATTCGAATTTTCTTTTTTAATGTCGAAAAGATCAGCGATAAAATCTTCTAAAACCCGCGCTACATCTATTAAAATTTGTGATTTTTGTGCGGCGGTTTTTGCATCAGAAATTTGTAAATCAAAAAATTTCGCCGCAATTTCAGAATTTTTTTCTCTTAAATATTTTTCAAACTCTTGCTGCAATTTCACCAAACCATCACGCGCGTAAAGATCTTCGAAAGTTACGCCAAACGCGAGTTTAAGAGGATTTTGTGAGGGCATTTTTTACGATTGACTCTTCGTCAAATTCAAATTTTTTATCACCAATTATCTGATATTTTTCATGGCCTTTGCCAGCTAAAATCAGGATGTCGTAAGCTTCAAGCATTGTAACTGCTTTTTCAATAGCCTCTTTGCGATCAGCAATTTCAACGGTTTTGGTCATATCACAAGCCGCCAAAATTTCACCGCGAATTGCCGCCGCTTTTTCGCTGCGCGGATTATCGTCAGTTACAATCACTAAATCCGCCATTTGGCAGGCGATTTCTCCCATGATTGGTCTTTTTTTAGCATCACGATCTCCCCCGCAGCCAAACAAAACAAAGACTCGCGCTTTGGTAATTTTTTGCGCCAATTGTAAAACATTTTTTAGCGCATCTGGCGAGTGCGCAAAATCAATAAAAATTTGCGCTTTATTTGGCAAAGTCGCAACGCGCTGCATTCTTCCCGCAGCCGGGTGAAGCTTAGAAAAATTCTCTAATAAATTTGTTAGCTCGAAGTAGGTTAAATCATATTTCGACAAGACATTTCCTAAAGCGCAAAGCGCGTTGAATGCTTGAAAATCGCCACTTACCGCTAGTTCGAATTGATATTTTTTTTGTCCAAATTCGAAAAAAACTTTTTGGCCATTTTCAGTTAGCTCAATTTTTTGCAGCCTTAAATCAAATGCTTCAAAGCCGTAATCAATCACACGCTGCTTTTTTGTAACGCATATTTCTTTGAGTTTTTCAAATTCAAGAATGTCGCTATTTAGCACAGCGCAAGCGCCATTTTCTAAGACGCGCTCAAATAAAATCATTTTGCAACGCAGATATTCTTCCATCGATTTGTGGTAATCGAGATGGTCTTGGGTGAAGTTGGTGAAAGCACCGACATCAACTTTTAAACCTGCGATGCGGCTCTGCTCCAAGCCAATTGAACTCACTTCAAGCGCAACATCGTCAACGCCATTTTCTTTTAGAATTTGTAGATTTTTGTAAAGCGAAACAATGTCGGGAGTAGTCAGTGACGAGCTTTGCAGATGATCGATCACCACATCAGAAATCACGCCCAGCGTGCCAATTGACGCCGATTTTTTTTCTAAAAATTGTAAAATTTGACGAGTAAATTCAGCACTAGAAGTTTTACCGTTAGTGCCGGTAATGGCGTAAATATTGGCTGGAAGTGGTGCGTAGAAAATTTTTAAAAACTCAACCAAAAGCGCAAAGGTCTCTGACGTTTCGATTATAAAAGCTTGCGCAGAAACCAATTTGCCACTTTCGCAAATCACAACCGCAGCACCATTTTTAATGGCGTCAGCAATGAATTCAGAGCCGTCTTTGGCTTTGCCTTGGATCGCGAAAAAAGCTGAATCTTTTTTGGTAAGTCGTGAATCAAGAGCAATATCTGCAATCTCAATTGCATCAATTGGGAAAGCATTTTGCACAATTTTGTGCGAGGTTTTTACTTGAGAAAGAATTTGTGAAAGCTTCACGAAATCAATTGATTAAATTTCTGCGCTGCCGCTTTGGGATTGGCGTCGCGCGTGATTGGCCTGCCCACAACTAAATGTGACGAGCCGTTTTTAAGCGCAGTTTTTACGTCAGCAACGCGTTTTTGATCATCATTTGCAATTGCTTCTAGCCTGATTCCCGGACTTACAATTAGAAAATCTTGGCCAAATTTTTGGCGTAAATTTGTTGCTTCAAGCGCTGAAGCGACAATGCCATCAAGCCCCGAATTTAAAGCCAATTCAGTTTTTTTAAGCACCAAATTTTCCAGTGAAATATTTGGATCAAAACCCATTTCACCCAAATCTTTTTCATCAAGATTTGTCAAAACGGTCACGCCAATTACCTGCATTTTACCCTTATTTTCTGCGGCTTGCGCCATGATTGAGCGACTTGCAGTGTGAATGGTTAAAAGATCAATTTCATATTGCGCCAAATTTTTTACGGCGCGCCCCACCGTCTCAGAAATATCGTAAATTTTGAGATCAGCAAAGATTTTTTTGCCGCGATTTTTCAGCCATTTTATTAGCTCAAAATAATCGCCACCCATCATTAATTCTAAACCAACTTTATAGAAAATTGCTTCGTCACCAATTGCCTCAACTAATTTTTTGGCAGCAGAAATATCAGCAACATCCAGCGCAATTATGAGCTTTTCTTGAGGATTCATGTTAGAGTTTTTTTTCTTCGCCGGTAAGCAGGCGAAGGATATTTTCTTTGTGTCGAACCAAAATCAGAATTGATAAAAACCAGCAGAAATAAATTTGCGAAGCTGGCGCTTCAAAACTTGAAGAGAGAATGATCGAAGAAAAAATTGAGACGATTGAAGAAACGGAAGAGATGCGAAATAGGCAAAAAGACATGATCCAAAAACACACCGCCAAAAACCCAACTGACGGATCAAGAGCAAATAAAACTGCAATCGCCGTTGCCACACCTTTGCCACCTTTGAAATTGAGATAGATTGGATAAACGTGAGCCAAAACTGCAACAGCTGCAACCGCCACTAGAATTAGATGTAAATTTTCTGATTCGTAAAAACTAAAACGAGCGATGATAACCATGACGGCACCTTTGAGGCCGTCGAGAATGAGAGTGGCAAATCCGAGTTTCTTGCCAATGACTCGCGCCACATTGGTTGCGCCGATATTTTTTGAACCAAATTGGCGAATGTCTTTTTTAGCAAATGTCTTGGCGAGAACTAACCCGAAAGGAATCGCCGCAATGGCGTAGGTTAAAACTAAGAATAAAAACTGTGGAAGTAGGCTCATGAATTTTCGTTATGATTGTCGTTTCTGTTTTTGCGGAAAGCGTCAATCGATATTACTTTTGCTGACAAATCAATATCGGCAGCCCTTTTTTCTTTGGATAAATTTTTATTGGCTTGATTTGGTTCAGTAAAAACACCTTCTTCCAATTCTTCAAGATCGCCATAGCTCATACTAAACTTGAGAGCGAAATTCATTGCAGGATCTGCGAAAGAAGTGACCGCTTTGTAAGGGATAGAAAGCTTTTCATATTTGCCGTTGAAGCTTAGAGAAATCTTAAAGAAATCACGCTCAACCACTAAGCTTTTATATTGATGCTGCACTGCGATGGTCATTTCTTCGCTAAATTTTTCTAGTAAAGCTGTAGAAATAGAAACGCCTGGAAAGCGCGTCATGAAAGTAATCATGAAGTAATGCTTGCCGGGTAAACCAGTTTTTTCGATTCTTTTTAAAGTTTCATAAATCACTGAACGCATTGAGGTTTCGATGATGTCATCATATCCAATTAAGTCTTGCATGAGGAATATTTTTAAATGCGAGAAAGTGCCCGAGCTTCTGTTGACAGGCGCTCGGGCGGCCCCGATAAAATCACTTATGCTAAGCAGCTAAAGCCACTGGAGCAAATTCGAAGTTATCATTAGCAAAGTTGTCGTTTGCATTTACTTTTTTTGAACGGATATCGCGAACTTGCGAACGCAACCGGCAGTTTCTCAACCGAGTAAAATCAATCCTTTTATCGCATGTCGAAAGCTGTGTCACCCCCTAGCTTTGTAGCTTGGTAGACGCGTTGTAGGCCCGCTTTCGCTAAAGCTACAGCGCGGCAGCCTTCGCTCTAACGATCTTTTCACTTACAGCGAAGACCGTAAGAGCGAAGGCTGGAGGTGCTGGGTACTGCCCCCAGGTCCATGTACGTTTATTATGAAAAGAGTTTATCACCATAGCTTGCAAACCGAAGTCCGCGAGCGGGCGCAAAGTTAGTTACGGTTTCTTTTTAAACAAGTAGCCAAAGAAAATGATCAAAGAATTGTCGGGAAAAATCTTTAGAAATTAAAATTTCACTTCTTAGAGTGCGCCGAAATCTCTTCTTAAAAATCTCTCAAAAATCTTAGCAAAAATGTCCGCAATGTCCGCCTTCAACCTATCTTCCTGCGAATCAAATCCTACTAATCGCAAAAAAGTTGTCATTCTTGGCTCAGGGCCGAACCGCATCGGACAAGGCATTGAGTTTGATTACACATGCGTTCACGCCGCATTTGCTTTTAAAGCTCATGGCATTGAAGCGATCATGGTTAATTGCAATCCCGAAACAGTTTCAACTGATTACGACACATCGGACCGCCTTTATTTCGAGCCACTAACCGCTGAAGACACCATCGAATTAATCAAAAAAGAAATGAGCAACGGCGAATTGCTCGGGGTTAACGTTCAGTTTGGCGGTCAGACGCCTCTAAGCCTCGCCAAGTTTTTGCAAGATGAAAATATTCCAATTATCGGCACATCTCCTGACATGATTGACTTGGCTGAAGATCGCGATCGCTTCAAAAAACTTTTGCAAAAACTCGAATTAAATCAGCCACAAAACTACATCGCTTATTCCGCAAAACAGGTTTTGGATCAAGTTAATGAAATCGGTTTTCCAGTTGTGGTGCGCCCGTCTTACGTTCTTGGTGGACGAGGCATGGCGATTGTTTATGATGAAGCTTATTTGATGAAATATCTCGTCGAATATTCTGATGTTTTTGAAAGCGGCCCATTACTTCTCGACAAATTTTTAACTGACGCAATTGAAGTTGACGTTGATGCTTTATGCGACGGCGAAGAAGTTTTTGTTGCTGGAATTATGCAGCACATTGAAGAAGCCGGCATTCACTCGGGCGACTCTGCTTGCTCGATTCCGCCTTTTTCTTTGTCAGAAAAAATGATTGAAGAAGTCAAAAAAGCGACGGTGAAAATGGCTTTGGCACTCAACGTAAAAGGCTTGATGAATGTGCAATATGCCATTCAAAATGAAAAGCTTTTCGTGCTAGAAGTTAACCCGCGCGCCTCACGCACCGTGCCTTTTGTGGCAAAAGCAACCGGCATTCCAATCGCCAAAATTGCTTCTCTTATTATGGTTGGGAAAAAAATTTCCGAATTCAAATTGCAGGAAAAAAAGCTTAACTATTTTTCAGTAAAAGAAGTGGTTTTTCCTTTCGCCCGCTTCTCAAACACTGACACGCTTTTGGGACCAGAAATGAAATCAACTGGCGAAGTGATGGGAATTGACACCACCTTTGCGCTGGCATTTGCCAAGGCTCAAATGGCTGCTGGTGTAAAACTTTTAACTGAAGGTTTGGTATTTTTATCGGTGAAAGATTCGGATAAAAAACATCTTCCCAACCTCGCCAGAAAATTAATTAAAATCGGATTTAAAATTGTCGCAACGCGCGGCACCGCGAAATTCTTAGCTGAAAACGACATTGCTGTTACAATAGTAAATAAAATCACCGAAGACAAACCGCATGTGGTTGACATGATCGACCGCAAAGAAATCGCTTTGGTGATCAACACAACCGAAGGCGCGCAAGCAACTAAAGATAGTTTCTCAATTCGCAGAACTTCTTTGATGCGCGGCGTTAGCTACACCACAACAATGTCGGGCGCTAGAGCTTTAGTTGATGCGCTTGAGGCTTACAAAGATCAAGGTTGTAAATTTGAAGTGAGAGCTTTGCAAGATTTACAGAAATAATTTATAGGTCCCTGAGCAAAGCGTAAGAGTCGTCGAAGGGCCGAAACACCTCATTTCAGGCCCTTCGACGACGCTTACGCTTTGCTCAGGGACCTATAACTTTTTTTAGAAAATGAAACCATCCCCACACAGCATACTCCACATCAAGGTCACACCAAATTCCTCGCAAACCAAAATCAGCGGAAAATTTCTCGACGAGAAAAATCAAGAATACATCAAAATCAATCTAGCCGCAGTTCCAGAGGACAATAAAGCCAATGAAGAATTAATAAAATTTTTGGCAAAAACCTTAAAAATTTCCAAATCCAAAATCGAAATTATCCGCGGTGAAACATCAAGGATGAAGGTGGTGAAAGTTGAAGGTAATATTATTTTAATACCACCGATGTCATCCTGAGCCTGTCGAAGGATGATTCTAGGCACGGGCTTGCATCATCCTTCGACAGGCTCAGGATGACATCGAGGGTGGTTGATATGGCGAATTAAACTTCAATCGCAACCACCACCGGACAATGATCTGAGGCCTTTTCCTGATCTCTCACACCGCGATCTTCAATTCCTACTGCCGAGATTTTATCAGCTGCTTGGGGAGACGCCAAAAGATAATCAATCCTCATTCCTTTATTATGCTGCCACGAGCCGCCGCGATAATCCCACCAGCTAAAAGCCTGATTTTGGGCGCTAAAAGCGCGGTAAGAATCAACCAATCCTAAATTTAAAAGTGAGTGAAATTTTTGGCGCTCCAGTGGATGAAAACAAACTGTGCCGTTTAAACTTTTTGGGTCAAAAACATCAATATCAAAAGACGCAACATTGTAATCTCCGCCGAAAATTTGCATTTCCTCAAAAGCCAGAGTCTTAGAAAGATAAACCTTTAAGCGCTCGAAGAATTTCATTTTGTAAATGAATTTTTGACTATTTTCTAGCGCCTCATTTGGCATTAAATCTCCCCCGCCATTGGGAACATAAATTGAGGCAACGCGAATTGCCTTGCCGCCAAAAGGCAAAACTGCTTCGATGTAACGTGCTTGCTCATCAACTTCCCCATCCAGTATTGGCAAGCCTTTAACCACATCTTCAATTTTTGATTTCGAAAGAATCGCCACACCATTGTAAGTTTTCTGACCAAAAACTGCAGCGTTGTAACCGGCGTCAAAAAAGGCTGTAAAAGGAAATTCGCTTTCAACACATTTTAATTCCTGCAACAAAACCACGTCAGGATTAGAATTTTTCAACCATTCAAGAAGCCTTGGTAGGCGTGCTTTTACAGAGTTTACGTTGAAGCTAGCGATTTTGATTTGAGGCATTTACTTAAGAGATTTCAGAGTTTTTATGTTGAGATCTTTTGTGGAATAAACGCCACTTAATTTTCGAAGAAAATCTCTGGAATCGTATATCTCCTCAGCAACAAAAAGATAAACCCCATTATTATTTATGGTTCTGGCCTTTTCTTCGTTAAGATCTAGCCCAAGGGTTATCTCGATCATTACATCTATCTTACTCATCTGAGCCGTCTTAATAAATTGCTTATATCTTTCTCTCAGAGTTCTTTTGGCTCCAATTCCATAGCTACGACCATCTAGATCAAAGAAAAAATCAAACTCCGTACTTGAATCATCCTTATCGTGTATTTTTTTAATATTCTCTTCTGCGATCCCAATTTTCTTTAAGACCATTAAAATTCTGTCTTCGTAATTTGATCCTGAATCTGAAATAATAGACTGATTGATACTTTCAGAGAACATTAGCATGAAGATTTGATTTGGTTCGAGCCCTTGCTTCTTCAAGCTGATAGCGGCATCAGAAAGATTTTTAATAAAGTCAGCCGCATCTTCTGACATAAAATTGGTTTTGCTTTTCTCTATTTTCTCAAAAAATAAAAGCGCTAGCAACACACCGTTAACCCTTGTGTGGTAAGGCTTATAAACTGATATTTTATCATAACCAACAGACAGTGGGTTTAAATTTTTTAGCTTATCGATATTTACAAAATCACTGATTTTAGCTTCTTTGAGAAGCAAATCTTTGCAAAGATAAAGTTTTAATCCAAACGCAAACATCTCTACATCAAGATCTAGATCTAGCTGCTCAAATAAAAGACCCAGCGCATCTCTCTTATCTTTACCAGAAATACTTTTGAGAAAAGAACTTATCTCCTCAGACAAATCACTACCCAGAGAAATCCTTTCTAAAAGATTTTGAGATTGAGCTTCGGTAAGCTTTGCTTTCACCAAGTATTTTAAGAAGAAATAAAATTTTAGATTCAGATCAAGTTTATCACTTTTGATTTTGAGTTTATTTATTTTCATGATTTAGCCGATAAAGATTTACTAATTTCCAAGGCGATAGCCTTCAATACTGGCACAGAAACACTATTGCCAAACTGCTTATAAGCCTGAACATCACTTACTGGGATAACGAAATTATCCGAAAATCCTTGCAGCCTCGCTGCTTCTCTTGGGGTTAATTTTCTAGGATTTTTATCGTTCTGTTCGATCAGAATTTCTGATCCATCTTTGTAATATCTGGCAGAAATTGTGCTCGTATAAGCAGATTTTTTATTAAAAATTGAGTAACCAAAACCATTACCTTTTCTTTGATGTTCTAATTTTCTGCGCCGATGACCTTCCCACAATTTATCTGAAATAGTATACTTAGCATCTACCTCATCTTGCATGATAGATCCAAGATTAGTCTTGCTCTCCAGAGGAAGCGGAAAACTGAATTTAACAAAATCTCTAAATGCAACTATGTAGATTCTCTCTCTATTTTGTGGAACCCCAAAATCTTTTGAGTTCAATATTTGCGAGTAAACATTATACCCCATCTCTTCCAAAGTTTTTCTAACGGTCGCAAATGTTCGACCCTTATCGTGACTCTTAAATCCCTTCACATTTTCAAGTAGCAATACTTGCGGCTTATGAAAATCAATGATCCTACAGATATCAAAAAATAGAGTTCCCCTAGTATCTTCAAAACCTTTTTTATGACCAGCATTAGAGAATGGCTGGCATGGAAAACCCGCCAAAAGTATGTCAAAAGAAGGAATTTCTTCGGCTGAAATTTTTGTAATATCTCCAAAAGGTTTATGTCCAAAATTTGCTTCATAAGTTATTTGACTGAACTTATCCCACTCGGAAGAAAAAACACAGCTCGCTTTTAATTTATCAAACGCCGTTCTAATTCCCCCTATTCCAGCAAAAAGATCAATGAACTTATAGCCTTCCAAAGATTGTTGCGTCTGCATTTTAGCAATTCCTTCTTTGGTATTAAATTTCTGAAACATCTCTATTTGCGCAGGAAGAGAATTTATGGACACTGAATTACTTTCGACAGATGAGCTGGTGACGCGCATATTTGGACTAGGTTTGTTATTAAGTTTAACAATGTGATGTCTTGTTAAATCTTGATTTTGAAGCGTTATTAAATTTTTACAAATCTTTCATAAAATGAAATCCGCGAATGTAAAAATTCTCTTTGTAATAGAGCGAATGCGATTTTTTATTCTCGGTAAAAGAGTCTAAAATAATTTTTTCGCAGTTTAATTTTTTGCCGATTTTTTCGATTTCGCCAAGAATTTTTTTACCAATTCCAAAGCCTCTTTTTTCTTCATCAACAATAAAACTTGAAAGCTGGATGTAGCGTCCACAGTAAAGCATGCGTAGAATCCAATAGCCGCAAACTCCGACGATTTTATCATCAATAAATGCACCAACCATTTTAAAATCATTCATCTCAATCATTTCAGAAATTTGCGCTGCAAAATCTTCTAAACTTAATTTCTGATATCTCTGCTTCACGATTTCATAGGCAAGAAGGATCTCTTCTTTGCTGTTTAAATCTTTTGTGACAACTTGATTGGCAATTTTTTCCATCAGAAATTAGGTATTTTTTAATTGATCAGATAAAGCGGCAGCCCAGTAAGTGACAGTTCCGGCACCAACGCAAAAGACAATGTCGCCAGCGCTAATTAATGGTTTTACGATTTGCGCCAAATCTTTTTCACTATTCATTTTAATCACATTTTTGTGACCGGCTTTGTTAATGCCCGCAACCAAATCATCTTGACCAGCTCCTGCAATTGGCTCTTGTCCGGCCGAGTAAACATCTGAAACGATCACGTAGTCAGCGTCAGTAAATGCATTACAAAATTCATTAAATAAATCGTGAACTCGTGAATATTTATGCGGTTGAAAAACGCAGATTACTTTGTGTTTTCCAGCAAAATGGCGCGCCGCTTTTAGAGTGGTTGAAATTTCAGTTGGGTGGTGTCCGTAATCATCAATGATTGCCACGCCTTCATATTCACCAACTTTAGTGAAGCGACGCTTTACACCGTTAAAAGTGGCGAGGGCTTTGATAATTTGCGCGTCGTTTAAACCCAAAAAATCGCCAATCGCAATTGCCACTAGAGCATTGCTGGCATTGTGCACGCCATAAACCGGCATTTTGATATTTTTGATTTCGCGACCTGATTTAAAAAGCACATCAAAAGTCAAGCCAGTAGCATCCATTTTGGTATTTTTAACCATTAAATCAGCCGCTTTTTTTGCGGAATAAGTCACCAAATTTTTCTTGGCTGACTTTAGTTTTTCGTAGATTTTTTCAACTTCTGGGCTGTCAATACAAAGCACACACATTCCGTTTTCAGGAATTTGCGCCACATATCTTTCAAAACAGGCTTTTTGTTTTTCAAAACTTCCGCCATATCCGCTAAATTCTAAATGCTCTGCTTCAATGTTTGTAACCGCACCAATAAAGCTTGGAAGATCCACAAAACTGGCATCAGATTCGTCAGACTCTGCCACCAAATATTGGCCTTTGCCGATTTTTGAATTGCTGTGAAAATAATGAATAACCCCGCCATTAATCACAGTTGGATCAAGCCCGCCAATTTCTAACATTAGCGAAGTAATGCCCGTGGTGCTAGTTTTGCCGTGGGTTCCAGCAATTGTAATGCCTTTATATTCGCCCATAATTATCGCCAAAAGATTGGCGCGAGTGATGATTGGAATATTTCTTTTTTGCGCCTCAACAATTTCAGGATTTTGCGTTTTAATAATTGAAGTTTGCACAATTAGCGAAACATCATCAGAAATATTTTCAGCTTTATGGCCCACGAAATAAGTCGCCCCAGCTTCACGCAACTTTGGCGTTAAATAATTTTCTGCTAGATCAGAGCCTTGAACTGCAACATTTAATTCACGCAAAATAAACGCCAAAGCACTCATGCCAATGCCTCCCAAACCAATAAAATGGACTTTGTTTTGCTTTTTTATATCTTGAAAATTCATTGGAAATTACGTTTTTGAAATGATGATGGGGCGGCTGTAGATCACGTTTGGCGCGGAACTTAAGAAGCCACAATTTATTTGTAAAATTAAAATTCAGAAAAGATGGATAGAAAAAAAATCGAGCAAATTTTTACAATTTGGCAAAAGGAAAACCCGCATCCCAAAACCGAGTTGGTATTTACAAATAATTACACGCTTTTAGTTGCCGTGGTTTTGTCGGCGCAAAGCACTGATATTGGCGTCAATAAAGCAACTAAAGAGCTTTTTAAAATCGCTGATACGCCCGAAAAAATGCTGAAGCTTGGTGAAAAGAATCTCAAAAAATACATCAACACCATCGGCCTCTACAATGGCAAAGCGGCTAACATTATCACGCTTTCTGAGAGTTTGGTAAAAAACTTTAACTCAGAAGTTCCCGAAGATTTTAACGCACTAATTTCTCTCGCCGGAGTCGGCCAAAAAACTGCCAATGTCGTTTTAAACTGCGCCTTCGGGCATCTAACCATCGCAGTTGACACGCACGTTTTTCGCGTAGCCAATCGCCTTGGTTTCGTTAATGAAACCACGGTTGAAAAAACCGAAATCGCCTTAATGAAAACCATCCCAAAAAAATGGCAAACCCACGCCCACCACTGGATGATTCTGCATGGGCGTTATGTTTGTCAGGCTAGAAAGCCTAAATGTGGCGAATGTTTGATTGCAGAATTTTGTAAATCTCGCCAAATATCTTAAAAGAAAATTTTCTGGAAATTTAGATCACTCAAACAATAGTCGCGTTCTCGATTGCGCAATGGTTCAAAACCCCGCCCTCATTTTTGGAAAGCCTTCCGAAATTCTTTTCATACAAAAGTAATGCCAAAAAATTTTCTATTCACCTCGGAATCAGTTTCCGAAGGTCATCCAGATAAAATCTGCGATCAAATTTCTGACACTCTAGTTGATGCTTATTTAGCTAAAAATCCTTACTCGCGCTTGGCGATTGAAACTTTTGCCACCACCAACACCGTCATTATTGGTGGCGAAATTCGCGCGCCGGAAATTTCTAAAATGGAAATCGAAAATTTAATTCGCCAAACCGTTAAAGACATTGGCTACAAGCAAGATGGCTTCCACTTTGAAAATTTAAAAATTACCAACCTGCTTCACGAACAATCGCCCGACATCGCAATGGGCGTTGACGCTTCTGGCTCCAAAGACGAAGGTGCTGGAGACCAAGGAATTATGTTTGGTTACGCTTGCCGTGAAACTGATGTTTTAATGCCCGCCGCAATTTATTACGCGCATCGCATTCTCCAAAACATCATGGATGCAATCAGAGCTGGTAAGCTTTGCGATCTTGGTCCTGATGCTAAAAGCCAAGTAACTCTCTGGTATGAAAATGGCCTGCCAGTGCGCACCGAAACAGTTTTGGTGTCGATTCAGCACAAAGAAGGAATGACCCAAAAACAAGTGCGCGACCTAATTCTTCCTTACGTTGAAAACTCCTTACCCAAAGGCTGGATGTGCTCTGATGATAAATTTTTAGTCAACCCAACCGGCAAATTTGTAATTGGTGGCCCAGACGGCGACGCTGGACTTACCGGACGCAAAATTATCGTCGATACTTACGGCGGCTCAGCTCCTCACGGTGGCGGTGCGTTTTCTGGAAAAGACCCAACTAAAGTCGATCGCTCTGCCGCTTACATGGCGCGCTACCTAGCAAAAAATGTTGTTGCGGCAAATCTAGCTGAGCGCTGCACCATTCAAATTGCTTACGCCATTGGAGTTTCCAAGCCTCTAGCGCTTTATGTTAATACACATAAAACTGGCGCAGCTGGCGAAGATTTGGTAAAAGTAATTAATGAATTAGTTGATTTGAGTCCGCGCGGAATTCGCACTCACTTAGATTTAAACAAACCTATTTACAAACGCACCGCAACTTACGGCCACTTTGGCCGGAAGCCTGACGCTGACGGTGGATTTTCTTGGGAAAAAACTGATTTAGCAGAAAAGCTAAAGAAGTTGGCGTAAGTTTTAAATTTTTAAAATGAATATCATCCTAGTCGCAATTGGTGGCGCTCTTGGGTCGGTGGCCCGTTACTTGTCGATTGAAATGGTGATTAAACTCATCAAATTTAACGACTCGGCCCTAGCGAAATTTCCGTGGGCAACTTTTTTTGTAAACGTTTTAGGATCACTAATTGCCGGTATTCTCTATTTTTTCGTTATTAAAAATTTCGATAATTTTGATCTGCGTTTGAAGAGTTTTTTATTATTCGGATTTTTGGGGGGATTCACCACCTTCTCCGCTTTTTCTCTCGACTTCTTTCGTCTAGCCACTGCCGGCCAATACTGGCAAGCCTTACTTTACGCATTATCCTCAGTTACTATTTCAATTTTAGCGCTGTTTTTTGGCTTTTATTCAACAAAATTAATTTTCTCTTAAGATGGCTTTGATCCAAGTAAATCCTGATATGGCGGGTTTGCGCCTTGATAAATTTCTCTGCAAAAAATTCGATATTTCTTTTGGCCTTGCCCAAAAAGTAATTCGCGAAAAAAAAATTAAAGTAAATGGCGCAAGAACCGACGCAGCCTACAAAACAGAAGATGGCGACCAGATTGAAATTTTTACTGATTTGCAAAATCGCACTAAAACCGAAAAGAAAAAACCAAACATTTCGCCAGAAAAATTAAAAAAATTTGCCAGTTGGATTGTATTTGAAGATGAGCGTTTAATTGCAATTAACAAGCCATCGGGTCTTGCCACTCAAGGCGGCAGCTTAATTGATATTTCAGTTGATGATTTTTTAACAGCGCAAAATTTAGCACCAAATAATCCTGTGGGCCAAAAATTACAGCTAGTTCACAGGCTCGACAAAGACACTAGCGGCATTTTGTTGATTGCCAAAAATTCTAAAGCTGCCGAATTTTTTACCGACGCCTTCAAAAACAAAGCCATCAAGAAGACTTATCTGGCGCTGGTTAATGGCGAATGCAAAAAAACTAACGGCGTAATTAATATTCCGCTACGCAAGCAGCTCACCGGCAAAAACGAAAAAGTGCGTCCCGATTTTACTGACGGCAAAGAAGCAATTACCGAATTTAGAATGTTAAAAAATTTCGGCGATCACGCTTTGCTTGAACTTAACCCCCTAACGGGACGCACCCACCAAATCAGAGTTCACTGCAAAGAAATGGGACATCCCGTCATTAACGACATGAAATACGGCGGAAAAGATGTAGTGAGAAAAGACATCTGCAAACGCCTGTGTTTGCATGCGAAAAAAATTGAGATAGAAAATTACTTTGGAAAGAGTTTGAAAATTGAAACTGCTTTGCCAGAGTTCATCTAAGGGGCGACATCAACGGCAAAGGGCTCAAAGCATAGGTTTATAATTTACCCATTCGCTAATTAATGTTGCCCCGAAACTTTAGCTAACCACTTTGCGCACTAAGCTGGCGCTCAATCTTGTAACAATTTCGTAGTTAGAAGTCCCCGACCAATCACCCCAATTCTGCGCACTCACAACCTCTTTTCCATCAGCGCCAATCAAGGTTGCGATATCTCCCACTTTAATTTTTTTCACATCAGTTACATCAATTATAATCATATTCATCGTCACGCGTCCAAGCTGTGGAACCTTGATTTTATTGATTATAACCCAGCTTTTTTTTGAGCTTACGCGAGAAATTCCGTCAAAATATCCAACTGGCAAAATGGCAATTTTTGAGTCGCGCTGCAAAGTAAAACTGCAGCCGTAAGAAATGTGGCGGCCTTTTGGCAAGGCTTTCAACTCAACAACCATAGCCTTCCACGCTAAGACAGGAATTAATTTTGTTTGTTTGGCGCATCTTTTTTCAACTTCGTTTGATGGCCATAATCCGTAATTTCCAATGCCAATTCTGACTAAATCAAAATGGCTTTCAAATTCCGACAAAAATATTCCAGCAGTCGCACTAGCATGAACCAAGGGCTTCAAACCAATTGCTGCTAAAGCTTTTTTCCAGATTAATAATTCATCAATTTGTTTTTTGCTGTAATCATCAAAAGCACTGTCATCTGCGGATGCGAAGTGGGTGTAAAGACCTCGCACTTCAATTTTTGGGTTTTGCAAAAGAGGCAAAACTTTCTTCATATCACTTAAAATAAAACCATCGCGACCAAGGCCAGTATCAACGCAGAGATGGATTATCAGCTTTTTTTTGCCAGAGATTTTTTGAGCATTTTCTAAAATATCTAAATTTGAAACTGACAGTTCGATGTTATTTTTAATCGCTAGTGCGAACTGCTCTGCAAACAAGCGCCCCAAAATTAGAATCGGTTTGGTAATTTTATTTTTTCTTAAAAAAAGCGCGTCACCAAAATCATAAACCGCAAAAGCATCAACATTATTTTTGATTACACCAACCACATTTAAAAGCCCGTGTCCGTAGGAGTTAGATTTTACTACCGCCATGTATTTAGTGTTTTTTCTTAGGCGTTTTTTGATTTGCGCTACGTTATTTTTTAGCGCTGATTTGCTGATCTCAATCCAAGTTAGATTCATAAAATATCATTAAAGAAACAGCTTTTAACTCCGGTGTGACAAGCGACTCCTGTTTGTTCGACAGTCAGCAAAATAGAATCAAAATCACAGTCAGTTTTGATCGAAATTATTTTCTGAAAATGCCCCGACGTGTCGCCTTTTTTCCACAGCGAATTTCTCGAGCGCGAAAAATAAGTAGCATATCCGCTTGAAAGAGTAAGGCGCAAACTTTCTTCATTCATCCAAGCCATCATTAAAACTTCACCAGTTTTTGCTTCCTGAGCGATTGCCGGAATTAATCCGTTTTGATCAAATTTTATTTTTTCTAAGATTTCTCTCATGGCTTAAAGAAGGTTGATAATTGTGGCTCTAGGCCTTAAAAAATATTTCCATATTTTCGAAAACAAAAATCAATTTTTAAAATGATAACTTGCACCAGACGCATCGAATTTGACGCCGCTCACCGCATCATGAATCACGAAAGCAAATGCAAAATGTTGCACGGCCATCGCTACGCTTTAGAGGCCAGCTTTGCTGCAACTAAGCTAGATGAATTAGGTCGCGTGATTGATTTTGGCGAAATTCGCGAAGTGCTTGGCGCTTGGATTGATGATAATTTGGATCACAACACAATCTTATCGATTCACGATCAAAAGTTGGGCGATAAAATTGCTTCTGAAACCGGCCAAAAAATTTACTACATCAAAGAAAACCCAACTGCCGAAAATATCGCGCAGTATATTTTTGCTGAAATTTGCCCAAAACTTTTTGCTAAAAAAAATGTAAAATGTGTGGCGATTAAGCTTTACGAAACACCGAATTGTTACACCAATGTCGAATAATTTTTTTGCCAAGTATCGCATTTACTACGAAGACACCGACGCTGGCGGCGTGGTTTATTATGCTAATTATTTAAAATTTTTTGAACGCGCTCGCACCGACTTTTTGCGACATTTGCAAGTTTCACAATCTGAATTGGCTCAAAAAGAAAATTTAGTTTTTGTGGTGAGAAGATGCGAGATTGACTACCTTACTCCAGCAAGACTTGATGATCTTATAGAAGTTTCAGTTGAGGTGAAAGAAGTACGCGCCGCATCAATTATGATGTTTCAAAAAATCAAAAAATCTGACAAAATTTTGTCGCGTTTAAATGTCGAAATTGTCTGCGTTTCTGCCGATCTCTTTAAGCCAAGCAAAATTCCCCAAAACATAAAAAATATTTTCGATGTTCGATAATTTCTCAGGAAAAATTACTAAAATTTTCGACAGCATTTCCGGCAAAAAATTTGTTTCCGAAGATGATCTTGCCTCAACTATGCGCGAGATTCGCATCGCGCTCTTAGAAGCTGATGTTTCACTGCCAATCGCCAAAGATTTTATTGAGAAAGTCAAAGCTGAAAGCTTGGGCCAACAGGTGATAAAAAGCGTTTCGCCGGGGCAAATGATCGTCAAAATCGTCCATGATGAATTGGTGAAGTTACTTGGCGAAACCAAAGCTGAGATTAATTTTAACAGCAAACCTCCGGTAATTATTTTAATGGTTGGTTTGCAGGGCGCTGGAAAAACCACCACTTCGGGCAAATTGGCGCTGCGTTTTAAAAATAAAAATCACAAAAAAGTTTTAGTCGCCTCTCTCGACACTTACAGACCAGCAGCAGCTGAGCAATTAAAAATTCTTGCCCAAAGAGTTGGAGTTGAGTTTGACGAATTTGATGCCGACAAAAAACCATTATTTCTCGCCAAAAAAGCCAAACAAAAAGCCATTGATGGCGGCTATGAAGTTCTAATTTTAGACACCGCAGGACGCACTCACATTAATGACGAAATGATGCGTGAGTTGGTAGAAATTCAAAACGCGGTGGAACCTACAGAAATCTTGCTGGTGGTTGACGCCATGATTGGTCAAGATGCGGTAAATGTGGCAAAAAACTTTAACGAAAAACTGCAATTAACCGGCACAATTTTAACCCGTTTGGATGGCGATTCTCGGGGTGGCGCGGCGCTGACCATGAAAGCTGCAACCAACTGCCCAATTAAATTTATCGGCGTTGGTGAAAAGTCAGACGAGCTCGATGAATTCAACCCAGAGCGCATCGCTTCACGCATTATCGGCATGGGCGACGTGGTGTCTTTGGTTGAAAAAGCGCAGGAAGTTTTTGATGTCGGTGAAATGGAAAAAGCAGCAAAAAAAATGCAAAAAGGCAAATTTGATTTTGACGATTTGCTGTCACAAATTCGCGGCATGAAAAAAATGGGTGGCCTTGGCAACATTCTAAATCTCTTGCCCGGTGCCGGAAAATTGAAAGAGCAGCTAGGAAAAATGAGCGGCCTTGAAGGCGAAATAAAACTGCAAGAAGCGCTGATTTTATCGATGACAAAATGCGAAAGACAAAACCCTGATCTCTTAAGTTCATCGCGCAAACACCGCATCGCCAAAGGCGCTGGCAGCACAATTCAAGAGGTTAATCGCCTGATGAAAAAATATAAGCAGATGCAAAAAATGATGGGAAAATTTGGCAAAATGGATCCGAAAAAAATGCAAGAAATGATAGGATCGGAAGAAATAAAAAATTTTAAATTTTAAAAAATGACACTCGCTCAAAAAAAATGTTCGGCCTGCGCAGGCGATTTAACTGCCTTTGATCGCAATACTGCAGAAGCCCATTTGGCAAAGCTTGATGGCTGGAAAATGGCCAATAATAACAAATGGCTTTTCAAGGATTTTACTTTTGAAAATTTTTTATCAGCACTGGCATTTGTAAATAAAATCGCCGCAATTGCCGAAGATGAACAGCATCATCCAAATATCGATTTCAGCTGGGGCTATTGCAAAATTTCAATTCAAACTCACAAGATTAACGGCTTGTGCGAGAATGATTTTATCCTTGCTGCTAAAATTGACCAAATCGTCTAAATGCCATCCCTTACTCAATTAAAGACACTTCCCTATTCTGCAGATCAAATGCAATCGCTGGTGATGGATATTGAAAAATATCCAGAATTTTTGCCTTGGTGCAAGCAGGCAAAAATTGTTGAAAAAATTTCTGCCGATAATTTGCGCGCTGATTTGTTAATTAATTTTAAAAGTTTTTTTGAGAAATATCGCTCTGATGTAAAACATGGCCGAAGCAATGACGGCAGACATTTTATTGATGTGGTGGCGATTGAAGGACCATTTAAAAAACTGGTAAATCAGTGGAAATTTCGTGATTTAGAAGATGGCAGATGTCAGGTGGAATTTTTTATTGAGTTTGAATTTAACTCGATTTTTCTTACCAAAATGATCGGCACGATCTTTGAAAAAGCAGCTGAGAAAATGATGCTGGCTTTTGAAGAAAGAGCTAAAACAACTTTTGTGGGTTAAAAATGGGCGGCGGAGTAAGTAAAATAAGTAAAACAGCAGCCGAAGCAAATTCTCAAGATTTAGAAAAGGCTGTTAATTTTGCCACCATTAGCTTTCAGGGGCGACAAAATTTATTTCGAGAAAGCTTAAAAAATGAAGATTACCCCGGCCTTTCAAGCCTTTATACCGTAGCCAAGATGCCAGCTATTCTATTGAGTGTTACTTGCCAAATTTAATGAAACTTAGCGGTGGCTTTTCAACACTTCTTAATTTCGCTAAGAGTAGCGGTTTATTAGAACCATGGCGCTTTTTTATAAAATCTCTGATGTGGATTGCCGAGACCAAATTGAGCTTAACTTAGCCAGAAATTTCAAAACCCATGAAGACCCAATCCACAATCACTCGAAAGAAGCGGTTATAAATATCGCCAGAAAAAGTGAGTTTTTGAATGCGATGATTATGATGGAAAGCCTGATTCCTTCTGCTTTGGTGAAATCTCCTTCAGCAAAAATTGGGCCGAAGAAAGATCCGTTAGAAAGATAATTTTTAGATCTTCATCGGCAAAATTACCATGTTCAAGCCCTTCACATGCAAGCGTCTTTGCATGATATAAGGCACGTGGTTGTAAAGAATTTGAGTAAAAATATTCTCGTTATCGAAAATAAATTTAGTGCCAAAAAACACCGCATTTGGATAATCTTTTGCGACGCGATCTGTAAGTTGAGTCAATTTCTCAACAATATCCGTGCTGTAGCCAACATATGATTTAGCGAAGCGGCCGTTAGCGTTGCAGTAATTACGATATTTATGCAAAGTCGCTTTGGTTTTTCTGCGCATCTCGCGCCATTTTCTTTCTTCGCGGAAAGTGTTAGAGTCAACCTCGCCAACTGTCACAAAAATAAAATTCTGAAAAATGCCGGGGAAAAGTTTTTTGATTTCAAGCAAACAATTCATACCACTGCCAAAAGTTTGATCGACAATAATTGCCGCAGTTGGCGACGCTTTATTTGAGCCAATTGTCGGATCAATACTTGGCACAATATCGTCGTAACCATAAAATTGCATTTCCTTTTGCATCAAGCGTAGTTTGAGTTTGCGATACATGCCTTTGACCCACAGACCAATTGCGACAAAAACCGAAGTAATCAGCAATGTCACCCAACCGCCTTCGTAAAATTTTTCAAAAACTGTCACCAGCAAAATTCCAAAACATAAAATAAAACCAGTTACCGAAATGGTGAGTCGGCTTTTCCAGCGGCCTTTTCTTCTGCGGTTGCGAATCCAGTAAATGCTTAACCCCAAAAGCGACAGAGAGAAGGTGATGAATACGTTGATCGAATAAAGCACCACCAGCATATGAACCGAACCACCAGTTATGAGCAAGGTTGCAATCGCTGCAATTGCCATGAAGAGAATGCCGTTTTTTACCACCAGACGACTTGAAAGTGAGCTGAAAGATTTTGGCATCCATTCGTCGCTCGCCATATTTGCCACCACATTTGGACCAGCTAAAAATCCAGAATTAGCCGCAACAATTAGAAGGCCAGCTTCAAGCATTAGAGTGATTGGCACAATGAATTTGCCCCATTCGATACCACCGTAATTCCAAGTTTCGGTAAGAATATAAAAAGTGGTGGCGTTTAAGGTTTGCCCTTCAACTTTATTTACACCCCACAGTAAGTAGAGCAAAATAATGCCCGCCGCCATGAAGGCGAGCGAGATCGCAACTAAAAACATTGTCAATTTTGCGGTGCGCACTCGCGGCTCAGAAAGTGTATTTACATTGTTAGATACTGCTTCCAAACCAGTGTAAGTGCCTCCTCCCATTGAGAATGCTTTAAGGAAAAGTGAGAAAATAAAAACCCAACCCATTGAATCTTTAATCTCTTTAGTTTCGGCAACCGCTTGTGGCACTAGCTTGGCAAGTCCATAATTATGAGCCACGATGCCGTAAACTAACAAAATGAAGTGCGTTATGATGAAGCCAAGAAAGATCGGAAATAAAAATTTGATCGATTCTTTCATGCCGCGCAAATTTAGTATGGCAAGAAATCCCACCATCAATATCGCCAGAAATAATTTGATGCCGTGATATTCTGCCGGCAAAAAACTGAAAATCGCATCAATGCCGCAAGCAATTGAAATCGAAATTGTCAAAACGTAATCGATGATAAGAGCTGAGCCAGATACCAGTCCGGCGTGCTTTCCAAGTAGCCTAGTAGCCACTCGGTAACCGCCGCCGCCATTAGGGAAAAGTTCGATTACTTGAGTGTAGGCGTAAGAAATAATAAAGACTGTTAGAGCGGTTGCGATTGCCAAATAAACCGCCAATTCACTGTGAGTTCCCAGTGCTAAAAACGCTTCTTCTGGACCATAGCAAGAAGATGAAATACCGTCGGCGCCAAGTCCCACCCAAGCCAAAAACGCTACCAAGGAAATACTCTCGCGAGTTTTTTTATCGAAAATATCGCGCGGATTTCCGAAGAGAAAGTTTCTGACTTTTAAGAGCATAAATTATTTTACTGTTTGTTGCTCGAGGATTTTTTTCATAAGTTCTTCAATTAATTCTGGTGATTTTTGGCCACGGATCTTTTCGATTCCCGATGAAATATCTACCATGTTAGCAGCATTTGCTTTCAGGGCTTCTTCTATATTTTGCGCATTTAAACCACCGGATAAAAACCAGTCTTTTTTGCTGTGAAAATTCTGCAAAACTTTCCAATCAAATTTTTTACCACTGCCAGCATTTTTGCCGTCGAACAGAAAAAAATCGGCACAATCTTCAAAATTTTTCACCTGCACCAAATCTATCTCACCTTCGATTGAGAAAGCTTTGATAATTTTTATTTGCGGAAATTTTTGCCGAGATTTTTTTAAGAAATCGCTACTTTCTTTTCCATGAAATTGAAAAAAATCGGGCGCAAATTTTTGGGCGATTTCGGTTAAAAATTCAAAGTCCACATCAACTACCACCGCTACTCTAGCAATGTTTTTTGGGATATTTTTAGAAATTTCTACAGCCTTTTCTAAAGTTATGTAGCGCGGCGATTTATCGTAAAAAATAAAACCAATAAAATCGCATTTTTGGGCAATTGCGGTTTGCACTGAAGCAATTTCTGTGAAACCGCAAAGCTTAACTTTCATATTTTTTAAAGCTTAAATCCTGGAGGAAGAGGCATGCCGTTAGTAGCGACCCGCACTGAATCGCTAGAGCTGTCATCAGCTTTTTTCTTAGCATCGTTGAAAGCGGCAATAATCAAATCTTCGAGAATTTCTTTTTCATCTTTCTCCATTAAAGACGGATCGATGAAAATTTTTTGAGCAATACCAGCACCCGTAATTGTAACCTTAACTACACCGCCGCCAGAAGCGCCTTCGTAAGAAGAATTAGCTAATTCTTCTTGAACCTTTTGCATTTTTTTCTGCATTTCTTGCGCTTGGCGCATGAGCAATTTGATGTCCATTTTTTTTAAAATTTTATTGAAGGATGTTACTAAATTTGTAGCGCAAAATTTGATTTATTCTTTTGAAATAACCCGCCTTGTCAATTGGTTCCTCGGCAAAAAGAGGATATTCAAAATCACGATATCCCGCCACTTCCACATACATGGTTGCAACCTGTTCACCCTTAGCAATTGGGGTGTAAAGTGGGTTTTTATATTTTACTTTTACCTTAACAGAATCGAGTGGTTTTTCGCGCGGCAGGTTGAAAGAAACTTGCTCTTTTGTTGAAACACTTACTGCTGATTTTTCACCGAGCCAAGTTTTTAGACTTGTCACTATTTGACCTTTTTCAAATAGTGTAATTTTTTTGTAATTTTCAAAGCCGTAATCCATTAGCGCCGCAATTGCTGAAGCTCTAAGCTTGGGAGTCTTAGACCTATTAACCACTGCAACCAAAGTGCGATTATCATGCTTCACAATATTGGTTACGCCGTAGCCACCTTGGTTAGTAAAACCAGTCTTACCACCAATCACCCCATCATACTGACTCAAGATTAGCGGGTTGTGATTATATTGCTTAATGTAACGATAAGTAAATTCAGAAATACCAAAATAAGGCAAATATTGCGGCAGATTTTGATAGATGCTCACCCCAAGCGTACCAAGGTCACGCACACTCATGTAATGATTTGGATCGTAAAGGCCGTGAGGGTTTTGAAAGCGGCTATTTTTCAAACCAATTTCTTGCGCCTTGTCATTCATCATGGCAACAAAATTATCGATGCCATTTCCAGTGCTTTCGGCAAGGGCTACCGCAGCATCATTGCCAGAAATTGCCAAAAGCCCGCGCAATAATTCTTCAATACTCACCACGTCGCCATAGTTTAGAAACATGCTAGAACCCGATTTGCGCCAAGCATCTTTGCCGATTAAACATTGGTTATTCAAGCTGATGCGACCTTTTTTTATTTGGTCAAAAACTACGTAAGCCGTCATCATTTTGGTCATTGAAGATGGCGGAATTCGCACGTCAGGATTTTTTGCGAGCAAAACTTCTTTGGTATCAGCGTCAATCAAAAAATAAAATTGCGCATCTTGCAAAGACTGATCGAGCTCAGCGGCGCGTAACTGTGGCGCAATCGCCACAAAAACTACGAAGATGAGTTGGTAAAAGATTTTCATTAAAATAACCGTATTTGCTAATGTTTGTAATTTGTTGGCTCTAGTTGCTTGGAGAACCTACTTCTCTTTTTTATCCGATTTTTTTTCTTCTGCCTTTACTTCTTTTTTCTCGAGTGACGCCATTTCCATGCCACTTTCTCCAAAAGTTTTTACCATTCTGTGCTCGCGTCGCTGTTGCTTGCGCTCTTTGATTAAGATCTCACTATTTTCAATATCGTCAGATGTTTTTGCCACAATCATGTGATCCACCGCTTTTTGCATTGAGTCGTTTCCAGCAAGCAAATAGGACTTCTCCGACATTTCAGTTTTAACTCCGTAAACATCTTGGGGCGGAATTGGAATGCGATCAAACTCGGCGCCCGCTCTACGAAAAGCGGGATAAAGCCCAAGATTGTAAGTTACTTCAAACATGTCCGCCGGCAAAGAATTAGCTGGGCTTGCGGCTTTTGTTTGCTCGTAGCTTTCGCCATTTGGCAAGTAAGTTTCTGGCGCTTTTTCGTTAAATTTATTTACGTCAACGTAAGCGTAATAATCGCGACTCGCCAGATCGGAGTTAACATCTGTAGGACTTGGAGATTGTAGTACAGTGACTTGACTGGAGGCAGAACCAGAAATGCGATCCGAGTTCATTTTATAAACTTCTTCACCATATTTTTTTTCAAAATTTTCGTTAACACTAGGCAATTTTGTTGAAAAACAAGATGCGAGAAGAGAGGCGGAAATCAGCAAAAATAAAAACTTAAACGAGAATTTTTGCCAAAATCCCATCTGCTATTTATTCCTCATTAAAACAGCTTCGTGTCCGGAGGCGGTAATTTTTTTAACCATTGCCAAGGCTTTGGGCTTGCTGGTAAATGGCCCAAGTAAGACGCGGTAAATTGTTTTTTCACCTTCAACATTTTTAACGCGACCTTTGTGAAATTTTTTCATTTTCACTAAAGTTTTTTTGGCATTTTCAACACTCGAAAAAGATCCGACTTGCACGAATAAGCCCTTCTCTAATTTTGTTGCCGCTTCATGTTTTTTTGCTGATTTTTTTTCTTCTAATTTTGATTGTGGCTTCGCGTCTTCTTCTGGTTTTGACAAATCATATTCCACCGCTTCGTCTGATTGCTTGCCACCACTTACCATTGCTTCTTGTTGCTCGGTTGGGCGTTTTGGTTGCAGAGTATTTTGAATTATTTCTGACGAAACCGCACCGTAATCTGGAGCGTTTGACGCAAGAGCTTGCGGTGCCAAATTTTGTTTTGACTCCTCAGGAAGATTATTTTGGAAAGTCTCTGACTGCTCTTTAAAAAGGCCTTGGGAGGCCATTGCTTGCTTGTTTAACTCAGGAATTTTGGTAATAACTGGATGGGATTTTCCGTCTAAATCAACGATTCTGATTCGAGATTGTTGCTCATTTTTTGCAGCGCATGAAGCAAAAATTAAGCTTAAAAAAAGAATAAAACTCTTACCAAAAATTTGTTTCATTTGTGTGGAAGTTTTGTTGAAGCTCTGAGCTTTAAGGAAGCGGCGCGAACCTAATTTTAGCGCTTACAAAAGACAACAAATAAATCACAAGAATTTTAACCCAGATCCGTCATTAGAAAAAACCCCCCTCACAAAACCCTCTCTCGCGAAGGTTCAAAAATCGAGCTGTAAAACACTGGATTTGTGAAGGATGAAGACCTTTCCCACAATCCATTCACCCATTCCCTTCTCTTCAGAGCTAGAGCTATAACGAACCACAAATCTATCGATAGCATAAAACCCCCTCCAAACATTCCGTAAAATCCTCAAACTTATCCCTGATTTTCTTTACCGAATTTTTTACATGACCCCATTTTTGTTCAATCGGATTAAAATCTGGTGAATATGGTGGGAGGTAGAGAAGGCTGCATTTTGCTGATTCCATAAGCTCTGTTGTTCTTGGTGATTTATGGAAAGCAGCATTGTCCAGAATTACTGTTTGATTTGGCTTGAGCTCTGGAAATTAGGAATTCTTCAATCCACTGATTAAAAATTTCAGTGTCAGTATTGCCTTCAAAATACATGGGAGCGATTAGCTGTTTTGTTTGATTTGAATAAGCAGAAATAACCGTGATTCTTTTATTAGACCCCTTGCGAAACACCAACCATTTCAACTCAGCTAAATTTCTTGCAACAACCCAGAAAATTTCATGAGCCTAAACTTCTCCAAACTCTCCAAATCTCCAAGAAACTTCCTGCATTTAGCGGGAGTTTCGATCGAAGAATTTATAGAATTAGTAGAAAGGATTAAGCCAGACTGGGAGATGATGAAAGAGTCAAAGAAGTGCGATGGTAGAAAAGCTCAACTATCAACAATTGAGGATCAAGTTTTGTGCACATTGCTTTACTATCGCACTTGCAAAAGACTCACACCATCAAGTCTGAAATGACGATGTCCGAAGACGGAAAAATAATTTCAGTTTCAAAATGCTATTCTGGAAAAATTCACGACTTCACGATTAAGACAGAGCAACGTCCGCTTCCAAGAG